>JAJBTP010000593.1 GCA_020860805.1 Tannerellaceae bacterium
ATAAAGAGTAAAACCAAAACAACGTATTGGCGTAAAATTTTAAGGTTTTCCATACTATTTCTATTTCTTTAAATTACCTCTCTGTAATTAAAACGAAGAAAGTATGGAAAACAGTATCAATGAATGAAAATAAAAAAGTCCGGATAAGAAAAAAGACGCAATATTGGCTCTCCCGGGACTAATACCCGGGTCTATAAAAAGATTTTTTAGTCGTCTGGCAGGGTTTCAGAGGGTGCGTTCCGGATAGAGGGCTTCCCACCATTCCGGTTGCTCTTTCAGCCATTTGGCAAACCAGGCAAAAATACTGTTTTGCCAGCCGATTCGTTTTTTATAACCGACTATACCGTGGTTCTCACCTTCAACCTGGATGAATTCTACCTCTTTTCCTAATATTTTCAACGCAGCAAACATCTGAATACTTTCGCCTACCGGAACATTGGTGTCTGCACTACCATGTAGCAGCAGGAGAGGGGTATTTATTTTATCAGCATTGAACAGTGGACTTTGCTGTGTAAACAGGTCCGGGTTATTCCATGGATAACTATCCGCATTCGCAACCGAGCAATATCCATATCCCCAGAAACCTTCTCCCCAATAACTGCTTAACGCACTGATACCCGCATGGCTGACAGCAGCCGCAAATAAATCAGTACGGGTTTGAAGGTATTGAGTCATGAACCCACCGTAGCTGGCACCGATACAACCTATTTTTGATTTGTCGATAAACGGATGTTGTTCACAGAAAAGTTCAGTTCCTTTAATAATTTCATCCGCAGTCACTTTTCCCCAGGCATTTACGTGGCGTGAGGAAAACTCCTGGCCGAATCCGGTCGTACCACTGGGATTAAGGGTGTATACAACATATCCCTGTGCAGCATACATATGCATAGAATAACGTCCTTCCAGCATACGGTTAGTCGGTGATGTTCCTCCGTAATAGCAAACAATCATCGGATACTTTTTAGCCGGGTCAAAATTAGGGGGTAAATAATAGCGTCCGGTTATGGTGGTTCCATCATCCGAAATAAAGTCCCAGTCCGCTGTTTCACCTAACACAATATTCTCTAACCGTTCGTTGGATAAATCCTCCATTAATTTATTCTTCCCTGATTTTAAATCGTACGAATAAAGGCGGTTTGCGTTTGAAATACTTTGTCCATAACAATATAATACAGGAGCAGTATCAGCAATGGAAAAACTGCTAATTACATCTTCGGGAATAGCGAGCTGTTTGATTTTGCCATTTACCGGATTACAGGTAAATAACCGTTGGTAATCTTTATCCTCCGCAACCATGTAAATCTGTCCGTCATACTTATTCCACACAGAGCCTCCTACACTTGGATTAAAATCTTTGGTTAAAGGAGTAGCCTGGCGGCTTTGCAAATCATATAGAAACAACTGTCCATCGTATGCGTTCGAGATTTGTCCTTCAGCTATGTTCAGGCCAATACCATCAAATGCATCTCCGGAACCGGCAACCAGTAATTTTTTACTATCCGGCGAGAAAACGGCCCGGTTAATAAACGGTCGGCTGCTCCAGATGGTATCCACATCCAGTGTGTGCAAATCCAGTTTACAAAGTGAATGACGGGCATGAGGGCGGGATGTATAGACACGCTCCGAGGTACTGAATAGTAAATAGCGGCTATCGGCACTCACATCATTCAGATAGGTACTGTTATGACCATATGTCAATTGCTCAAATAAACCTGTTGCCAAATCGTATTTCCAGATAAAGGAACGTTTCCGGAAACCCGGAAGCCGGTCATTCGGTTCCAGTACTCTCACTAAGTCCGGGCCTTCTTTAGGTCCTTCTTCCTCTACGGAGAATATCAAAAAGGATTCATCCGGAGAAAAACTGAAGTTTCCTTTTGGCAAATTCGCGGCCAGGAGAGTCTCCTGTATAGTCAACGGATCCAATGTAACCAGTTCGGTACCTTTCAGACCGGTACGGGTATAATAAATCCGGTTGCTTTTTTTCATCCAGCGGGCACTATTCAGGATACTTCCCTGCATAAGTATACGTCCGGAAGCTGTTTCCTGTAGTTGGCTGATGGATTCTGTCCTACCATCATTTAACCGGTTGGCATACCGTACAATTACCATTTTTCCGTTAGGAGAGAGGCTGATGCCCCGGAAATCTTTTCCCCCAATCATGTCTTCCATTGTATATCTTTTGGTGGGATCAAGCGTTGTACCAATGGTTGCGTTTTCCTTCGGACTGAAAAGTGCAGTGATAGAATGTTTACAGGTATCCGTTGCCTGTGCCAGGTATTTAATGATGACCTCATACCGCCTGGGCTCCAATGTTAATTCTGCTGTTTTACCTACGGATTTATTATCGACATATACCTCCATTTCTCCCGGTCCGCTTATATCCAGTATACCTTTGGCATAGCGGTCACTATTGAGATAAAAAGAGAGAAGATGAAAAGCATCCTTTCCTTCCGGATTTTCAAAAAAGAATTTACCTGCCGTATCAGCTTCCAGTATAATAGGATTAGCTAATAATTTATCAAAAGAAACAGTTGCTTTTAAAAGGTTTTTTGCTTCATATTTCTTTCCGTTTACATTCAGACTATCTACAATAACCGGTTTACTGACTTTAACCGGCCCTGCATACTTAATCCGCTCTACTTTTACCTCTTCTTTGGCAAACAGGCTGAATACGGAACAGATAAGCAGTAAGGATAAGGGTATTTTTTTGTTCATATAAGTTTGTTTTTATACACTATGTTTATGATAATTCACCACTCCAGACGAAACAATGTGGAACTATTTGCTGAAGGTCACCGGGGGCCTCTTTAAACAATCCGAAAACCGAAGACCCCGACCCCGACATACAGGCATATACTGCACCTGCATCATATAATTGTTCTTTGATTTGCTTGATTTCCGGATGTTTACGAAAGACAACTGCCTCAAAATCATTGATAAGTTTATCTTTCCATTCTTCAACGGGCAACTTCACTATATCTTTTATGGAGTGAACCGGAGTACCCGGGGTTATCATGGAATAAGCTTCCGGGGTAGAAACTTTGATATCCGGCTTTATCAGACAAATATGATATCCGGTAAGGGAAAGGTCTACCGGTTCAAATATATTTCCGGTACCGGAGGCAAAAACAGGTTTGTTCCGGATAAAGAAAGGACAGTCGGCACCCAGTTGTCCGGCCAGTTTCTCCAATTTCTCCGGTTTGATGTTTAACTCAAACAGGTCGTTAATCAGTTTGAGCATATAAGCAGCATCCGCAGAACCACCTCCCAGACCTGCCCCAAAAGGGATGGCTTTTAACAGGTGAACTTCTACCTGTGGGAAATCATACTCTTGTTGCAACAAACGCAAGGCTTTAACAACCAGATTCTTTTCAGGTTCAGAATCTACAGCTATCCCGGTTTGCGAGAATGTAAACTTATCTGCTGCAATTGCTTCCAGCGCATCACATAAAGGGACCGGGTAAAAAATAGTTTCTATATTATGGTAACCATCCGGGCGTTTACTGACAATATTCAATCCCAGATTGATTTTAGCATTCGGGAAATTAATCATATTTTATCCTCTTGATTCTCTGACTTCTCACTGTTGAGTTGTCTCTTCCTTACAAATATACAAAGAATCCTGTTAGATGCTTACTTCCTGAAAATAAAGTATACAGCTAATATCAGGAAAACAAATCCAACCAGATGATTCCAGCGAAGTGTTTCGTTTTTAAAGAGTAAGGTAGTAAACACGGTAAAAACCACCAGCGTAATCACTTCCTGCAGGACTTTTAACTGCCACAGATTAAAGGGACCTCCATTTCCGTCGAAGCCAATCCGGTTAGCCGGTACCTGGAAACAATACTCAAAAAGAGCGATCATCCAGCTGATTAAGATGATGGCCGGAAGTCCCCATTTACTAAACCATCCTAATTCTTTGAACTTTAAATGCCCGTACCAGGCAAAGGTCATAAAGATGTTGGACATAATAAGCAGTCCAATCGTAGTTAAACTTTTCATTCTTTCTCCTTTTAGCAGCACAAAGGTAGAATTTATTCTTTTCCCTCATTTCTATTTTAGTTCTTTCTGTTTTTTATGAGGATGCTACTTACAATGGCTATACCTATTAATAAACCGGTGACGATAAATGCCCATGCATTACTTTTGCGGGATTCGGCTGTAAGTACAAAATCTTCCGCAAGGAAGTAATAAGCATTGACTTTCCATACAGGAGATTCATCTTTTATATGAGGCGCATTTGTTGTTAAGAGTTTACCGGGCAACCGGACTTCATAAAGCTGTTCAACACCAAATAAGTTTAAAATCAATGTTTGTTCCTCCAGTTGTTTATCCATTGTCTCTTTATGAGTAGTGTATAAAGCGGAATAGAAACCTGTAGAAAATTGATTATCCAAAAATTTACAAAGCTTATCAAAGGACGGATCAATTACATCTTCACTGTAAGAAGGTTGATCACCATTCATGTCTTTGAAAAGTATATCCCGGTCTACCTTTTGTAGTTCTGTAATCCTTTCCTGCTGAGAAGAACGGTGGGTTTGTTGACAGAGTATGCGGTAGTTTATTTCCAGCATATTGCGGTTTATCCATTGATAAAACTTTTCTCTTATATCAAAGAGCTTTCCATATATTTCTACACCATTCATACCCTCTGTCTGAATCGGATCTCCCTGTAACCATAATTTCACTTCTTCGTCATCCAGATAATTATCAAGAGGAATGATGGTTACTTCTTTCAAAGAAGTAAAAGTACTTTGATAAGATTAATAAGTATAAAACCAACGGTTGTATATATTTACTTTCTCAGAAGGAGAAAAGATAGGAGTGTAAGGATTTTCTATTTGCATACTCCCGGACGATTCCTCTGCAGAAGTATACATCCGGTTCACTTTTACATTCGTTGTACTTTTCCTGACAAAATAAGAATAATAGGAGGTACTATCCGTACAGGTTATTACCCATGTATCGTCCAGTGTAAAAGGAAAGGGATTATGCTGTAAATCTCCCTGTAGAAAAAGAGAATCTCCAAATGTATGAATTTCTTTTTCAAATCTACCGTCCGGATGGACTGTATTAACTACCCGGAAATAAGAATCACAAGACATGAATCCCACTATAAAAAGCACCGCTAAGATATATTTTGTTTTCATAACTCATTATTGGTTAGATAGTTTTCAAATAGCTTCTCCTTGGCTATACGGGGAGTTGTTTTGCGCATGTAATCGGATAGTATTTCCAGAGGAGACATATTTTCCCATTCCGGATAATTTTTATAAACTACAGATTTTGTCTGTATAATAGATTCTGACGGATAGGAAGAAACCATACCTACTTCATAGGCCAGGAAAGCAATCAATATACAAGAAGCAACTCCGGAAATATATCCAGTCAGTTTCAAAAGGCTGAAGGTAGGGGTATGAACCGGTTGCTTTTCAATCTGTCGCATAATAGCATCTGTTAATTTTTCCGGATTATCCAATACCGGATAACTATTTTTCAGTTTTTCCGTAAGTTCCTCATACGTTATTTTCTTTTTCTTCATAAATTACTCCTCCATTGTATCTAATTTTTGCCGGATGTACTTCCGTGCTAAATATAAGTTACTCTTTATTTTCGCAGCGGAGAGTCCCGTAATCGTTTCGATTTCACTCACTTCTAAATCTTCTATGTCACTGAGTATAAAAACCAGCTTTTGTTTAGGTGCTAACTGCTCTGTAAAATAAAGGATTAACTCTTTCAATTCCTGATTGATAATACCCGATTCAATATTCTCTCCGGAAGAGAGTTGCTCCAGATAATCACCCCATTTATCAGCATCTGTTTCAGGTCGCTGACTAAGTTTGCGTAATCTGTCTAGGCACGTGTTACAGGTAATTTTATAAAGCCATGTAGAAAAACGGAATGTATTCTGATATAAATGCAGGGAAGTCCAGAGTTTAATAAAAGTTTCCTGTACCATATCTCTGGCTTCATCCACATCACCCATTAATCTGAAACAAAGACGAAATACAAACAACTGATACTCCTCAACCAGCAGCCTGAAAGATTCATTATCTTTCTGTTTACTTTTTTCTATGACTTCTATAAGCCGGGCTGATTCCATATCTTATTCATTGTTTCTATAAATG
>JAJBTP010000313.1 GCA_020860805.1 Tannerellaceae bacterium
TGAATATTTGCAAGAGACTTAGAATTCACCCCCGACCCCTCTCAAGAGGGGAAATTGTTATAAATCAAAAACTTAATAAATATTCGATAGCCTTTTTTAGTTTAATTTAAAATTTGCTGCCGGCACTTTTGTTAGTTTTAAAGAACTAAAAAACCGGAGCCAAATGAATGACTCCGGTTTCGTTATAATAAATCTGTTGTTTACTTATTTGGAAGGAGAATAATTCTTATTCAGGTGTTCTACTACTTCCTGCGTGATATCATATACATCATCGGCAATGATGATATTATCTCCCATATTGTTACTGAAAATTACCTGGAAACCTTTATCCTGGTTGTAAATATTTAGTTGAGCAACCATTGAATCCCGAAGTTGTTCTATCAGTTTCTGCTGTTCGTTCATTAACTCCTGTGTGTATTTGGCTTCTTCATTCTGTAACTCTTCCTGCTGTTTCATCAGACGTTGTTGTTCCTGTTCAGCACGTTCACGGGTAAGGAAAGCATTGTTATCAATCTTCCGTTGAAAATCGGCAACTTCATTTCTTAATTTATTTGCTTTTTCTCCAATCCGGGCACGATAGTTTTCCTCTTTGCGCATCAACACCTCATTCAGATCCTTATAATAATTATAGTTCATAAGGAGGGAATCAAGGTTAACGTAAGCAATAGGAAGACGACCGCTGATTTCCTCACCTACCGGGAAAGCTCTACCTGCTGATTGACCTTCTTTTCTGTTTGAGAACTGCATCACAAACAAAATACATACAGCTATAGCCAGCACACCATTAATCACGTAGTTAATGTTCTTCATAAAGTTTACTTTAATTCTCTATACTAATTTTTATATTTCTATCTCTTTCAGGCGTTCTGCCAGATTCTTATGCTTCAACCTCTCTCTGTCCTGTGTTTTAGCGCAGGCGATACCCTTTGCTGCCAGCGCACGGTTCCCTCCGATATGTGTATGAGGGAAAGTACCTCCCTTCTTACATAGAATCTTTATGGAGAGTAAAGCCATACAAACAGCAAGAATAATAATGGTTATCAATAATGTTGTTAGCATTTTCTTCTATATTTGTGGACGCAAATATAAGAGTTTAAGTGATCACATAGTATCATTTTGAATGATTATTCTACATTTTTTCATACAACCAACTCTTTTTTGCGGAATTATTAACGTTAAAGCAACATCTATAATAGATTATAACAGTATGAGAATTACAGATTTAAAACCAGAAATCGTTTGGAAATTTTTCCATGAAGTGACACAAGTGCCAAGACCTTCCAAAAAAGAAGGGAAAATCATCGCTTATTTAGAAGAGTTTGCTCAAAAGTATAACATTGCTATCAAAAAGGATGCAGCGGGAAATATCCTGATGTCTAAACCTGCTACACCGGGCTATGAAGACCGTCCGACTGTCATCCTGCAATCACATATGGATATGGTATGTGAAAAAAACAATGATACGGTGCACGACTTCGATAACGATGCGATTGAAACGGTTGTAGATGGTGACTGGCTACGGGCTAACGGTACGACATTAGGGGCCGACAACGGCATCGGAATGGCAGCTGAACTGGCTCTGCTGGCTTCGAATGATATCGAACATGGACCTATCGAGTGTCTTTTTACGGTAGATGAAGAAACCGGATTGACAGGTGCAAAATTACTGGAAAAAGGGTTTATGACCGGGGATATTTTACTGAATCTGGATAGTGAAGACGAAGGCGAAATCTTCATGGGCTGTGCAGGTGGTAAAGGTACGGTTGCAGAATTCACATATGAAACGGAACCTACCGACCCGGCGCTGGTATATGTACGGATTGACGTAAAAGGATTAAATGGCGGACACTCGGGTGGTGAAATACACAAAGGGTTAGGAAATGCTAACAAAATAATAGCTCGTTTTCTTTACCAGTTAAAGAAAAAGCATGCGTTTACACTTTGCTCTATCGACGGAGGAAACCTGCACAATGCCATCGCCCGCGAAGCGAATTGTGTGATAGGTATTTCATCCGCTATCAAAGAAAATGTATGGGTTATGCTGAATGTATTCACGGCTGAAATTGAAAACGAACTGAAACGTATCGACCCGGATGTAAAGATTATCATGGAATCGGCCGACCGTCCTGAAAAAGCGATTGATTACAAAACTACTGTAAAAGTAATTGATGCTTTAATGGCAGCTCCTCACGGGGTAATCGGTATGAGTCACGATATGGAAGGATTGGTAGAAACATCAACCAACCTGGCTTCTGTGAAGATGAAAGAGGGGAATAAAATTGTTATCGGTACCAGTCAGCGTAGTTCGATTGAGTCACGCAAAGAAGAAATTGCGGATCAGGTGGCGGCTGTATTCTCCCTGGCCGGTGCAACTGTAACCCAGGGCGAAGGCTATCCGGGATGGGCTCCGAATCCGGAGTCAAAAATACTGAAAGTTGCACAGGAATCTTACCGCAAACTGTTTAATAAGGATGCGAAAATTATGGCTATCCATGCCGGACTGGAGTGTGGACTTTTCCTTGAAAAATATCCCTACCTCGATATGATTTCATTCGGTCCTACTTTACGGGATGTACATTCGCCTAACGAACGGATACAGATTGATACGGTTGGACTTTGGTGGGAACATCTGTTGGAGTTACTAAAGAGCATCCCGGCGAAATAAAAAAGTTACCCAACCAATAACAGACAGAGTGTTGGAGGAAAGGACACTGACACTCTGCCTGTTTAATTATAAATACCAAACCTTTTACCTTAAATCATATGACACCAAAAACCATTAGCTTTCAGGAGGTTGAAAACAAAATCATCCTGATAAAAAACCAAAAAGTTATTTTGGATAGTGATGTGGCTATTCTGTATGGAGTAGAAACAAAACGTATTAACGAAGCTGTCAAAAACAACCCGGAAAAGTTTCCAAAAGGGTATGTTATTCAACTAAACAACAGAGACTTAATCCATTTGCGGTCGAAATTTTCGACCGCAAATTCATCCAAGCTTCGCGTCCTTCCCAAAGCATTTACAGAACGGGGTCTCTATATGTTAGCAACCATTCTGAAAGGACCTACAGCCACGCAAACCACCCTTGCTATTATTGAAACATTCACCCAATTAAGAGAACTCACCCGTACGATATCGGAAATAACCGAAACGACAGATGAACAAAAGCAGAAGTCTCTACTACAGAAAAGCAGTGAACTAATGGCTGATTTAATAAATGAAGACCCCCAGGTGACAGACTCTGAAACAACTATCGAACTAAACCTGGCCGTTCTTAAATTCAAACATACCGTTAAAAGAAAAAAAGAATAATATATGAAAACCATTCTACTTTTTCTGGTATTCTTTGTTTGTTGCTATAGCCCTGTTTATCCCCAGCAATCTTTCCGGGTGATGTGGTATAATGTGGAGAACCTGTTCGATACATACAATAATCCGGATACAGATGATGATGAATTCACTCCTACCGGAGCCAGAGCCTGGACACCCCGTAAATACAATCATAAACTACAACAGATAGCCAAAGTAATCAGTGCTGCCGGCGAATGGGATACGCCTGCACTGGTGGGGTTTTGTGAAGTTGAAAATGATTCGGTGTTAGTACATTTGTTAAAACGTACCCCCTTACGATTACAACAATACCGGTGTTGTATCGCTAACACCAGTGATAACCGGGGTATCCGTACGGCTTTGCTATACCAACGGGATAAATTCAGACTCATAAATAGCGAAAGCATCTCCGTTAACCCCATACCCGGACGGAAAACACGAGATATCCTACACGTATGGGGAGAAACAGTCACCGGGGACACATTGGATGTGTTTGTCGCACATTTCCCTTCCCGGTATGGCGGTGAACTGGAAAGTGAAAAACGAAGAATAGCTGCGGCATCTCTTTTAAGAAAGAAATGTGATTCACTTTTTACATGCCGCCAGTCACCCTATCTGTTAATCATGGGAGATTTCAACGACACCCCCATCAATAAAAGCCTCGTCAAAGTATTAGATGCCCATCTTTTAACTCATACCCAGGAGCCTGATATAAAAGACCCAACCCGGTTATATAACCTGCTTCCCACCTGCAAAAACAAAGAAGTACGTGGAACCCACAAATACCAGGGAGAATGGTCCCAGCTGGACCATATCCTGATAAACGGTCTTTTATTAAACCCTTCATCTACGATTCAACTACTCAGAAACAGTGTACAAACATTTGCTCCTTCGTTTCTGTTTACACAGGATAAAACCTGGTTAGGGATACGTCCTGAACGAACCTACCACGGATTTAAATATGAAGCAGGATATAGTTGATCATCTCCCACTGGTTGCAGACTTTTTGCTATATTTGCGTAAGTAAAATCTGAATATACAATATGCGTCTATATAATTTCCTAATCAGCTTTCTGATTCTTTTCTCACACTTCCACACAGGTTATGCACAGGAATTACGGAATCCTTTCAATTTTCCGATTTTACTGAGTGGTAATTTTGGTGAATTAAGAAGTAATCATTTTCATGCAGGTATCGATTTTAAAACCCAGGGAGTAGAAGGCAAACCGGTTTATGCGGTTGCAGATGGATTTATTTCCCGTATCTCCGTGGGACCTTATGGATACGGACATGCCCTTTATATCGACCATCCGGAAGGTATTACTACAGTATACGGGCATCTGCAAAAATACAATCCGGCCATTGCAGCGTATGTAAAAGAAAAACAATACGAAGAGGAAGAATTTACGGTTAACCTATATCCGGAAAAAGAATTATTTCCCATCCAAAAAGGCGAACTTATTGCCTATGCCGGAAACACCGGCAGCTCCGGAGGTCCTCATCTCCACTTCGAGGTCAGAGATACAGGAACGGGCGAACTCCTTGACCCTTTACTTTATTATAAAGACCTTATAAAAGATACACGTCCTCCTAAAATACAGGGTATATTACTTTACCCGGTGGAAGGCAAAGGGATGATAAATGAGAGTAATAAAAAACTGGAATTAAAACCACTGACTGATAAGAACGGGAATGTTTCTTTACAGGCAAACCTGCAGGCATGGGGCGATATAGGGGTTGCCGTCAAAGCCTACGATTATATGGATAATACAGCGAATATATATGGTGTTAAATCCATCATCCTGAAACTGGACGGAGAAATTATTTTCCGGAGTTATCTGGATCGGTATGCTTTGGATGAAACCCGGTATCTGAATAGTTTTACGGATTATGAAGAGTGGAGAGAAAACCGTTCTTTTTTCATGAAAAGTTTTGTAGAACCGGGTAATAAACTCCGTTTTATAGAGAGTGTAAACCGGGGTATCATCTCCATACAGGAGGAGAGAGCCTGTCACTTGTCTTACCAGCTGGCAGATGCCTATGGAAATGAAACTTCCCTGAATTTTGTTATCCAGGGAAAAGAACAGGCTATCACTGCTCCGGAAACCACAGACCGTCACTATTTCCACTGGAAAAGCGATAACCAGTTTGGTGCCAAAGGTATCCGGCTGACTATTCCCCGATACAATCTATATGATGACATTTACTTTAAATATAGTGTCAAAGAAGACAGTACGGCGTTGGCTGCAACGCATATCCTGCATGATAAAACCGTACCTTTACATCAGTATGCCCAGCTATCCATCCGGTTACAAACGGATACGTTAAGCAACAAAAAACAGGCGGGTATTGTACGGATAGCAAACGGGAAGCCTTCCTGGATCGGAGGCGAATACCGGAACGGATGGATAGATGCGGATATTCGTGACCTGGGTAGTTACACCATCCGGCAGGATACCAAAGCACCTATTATAACCCCCATCAATAAGGAAAAATGGAGTACATCCGGTGAAATTATTTTCCGGGTAGTAGATAACCTCAGTGGGCTGAAAACCTACCGGGGAGAAATAGACGGGAACTTTGCACTCTTTGAACTTGATGGTAAAAAGGGAATGGTCTCTTTTACTCCGGATAAAGATACACTAAGTAAAGGGAATCATACCCTCCGTTTAACAGCTACGGATGCCTGTGGAAATATAGCTGAATATGAGGAGGTTTTCAACTGGTAACATGAAAAATGCAACCGGAAACTGAAAAGTAAAGACTAAATATTGTTTAAAATAATAAAATAC
>JAJBTP010000269.1 GCA_020860805.1 Tannerellaceae bacterium
ATGATATACGCTTACATTAGAGTTTCAACAGACAAACAAACTGTAGAGAATCAGAGATTTGAAATCGAAAAGTTCGCTAAAGATAAAGAGTTGATAATAGACAAATGGATATCGGAGGTGATATCCGGGACAAAGGCCGCTAAGGAAAGGAAGTTAGGTCCATTATTGAAAAAGATGCAACCAGGAGACACGTTAATCGTTACAGAAATTTCACGCCTGGGAAGAAATCTGATGGGAATCATGAGCATTCTACATTTATGCATGAATAAAGAAACCAATGTTTTTACAGTAAAAGAACGCTACGAGTTAGGCAATAATATAAACTCCCAGATCCTGGCATTTGCTTTTTCGCTGTCTGCTCAAATCGAAAGAGACCTAATCTCTCAACGAACCAGAGAAGCTCTGGCCAGAAAAAGAGCTCTGGGAATTTCACTTGGCAGACCGGTTGGTTGCAAATCCACCAGGTACAAATTATCTGGAAAAGAAAAGATCGTATATAAAATGCTGGCAGATGGCAAAAGCAAAGCAGCAATTTCCAGAAAACTTAAAGTTCACCGCTCTACTCTGGATGTGTGGCTAAAGAAATGGGAAGAAGAATCTATGAGTTAAAACTGTCCTATGGGAGGCTAAATTGACCGATTACTTTTGGTCATCCACAACCGGGGAAATCGAAAAAGATACCCCCGGTTGTAAATAGCCTCTCACCACATAATTACATGAATGCGCTAATACGCAAAACCGGGGGTATAATGCCTTCGGCTGCGTATTAGCGCATTTCTTATGTGGTGAGATTGCAAATATATGAAAAATTAAATGATTTGCTTATGACTTATTTACATCACCCAATTAAACATGCCTCGCTTTTTTCTGGATTTGGTGCACCTGATCTTGCTGCGACTCTTTTGGGTTGGGAAAATATTTTCCATTGTGAAATAGATTACTTCTGTAATCAGATACTCAAATATTATTTCCCAAATTCAATTAGTTATGAAAACATTATTAAAACAGACTTCAGTAAACACCGGGGACAAATTGATGTCCTCACAGGAGGGTTCCCATGCCAACCATTTAGCGTTGCCGGATCCAGAAAAGGAAAGAATGATGACCGTTATCTCTGGCCAGAAATGCTACGAGCAATCAGAGAAATCAGGCCCACTTGGATCATTGGTGAAAATGTTGCTGGAATCACCAGTATGGTTCAACCAGGCAGTGAAGTTACAGTGGAAAGTCAAACCTCTGAATCAGAAACGGATTACACGGAAACGCTACTGGAACAGGAGTTTGTCATCGAAACCATCTGTCGAGATCTTGAGTGTGAAGGATATTCCGTCCAACCGATTATTATTCCGGCTTGCGCCGTCGGTGCGCCCCATAGAAGAGAGAGGGTTTGGTTCATCGCATATAATACTTCCAACACCACAAGCCAGGGATTACAGGAGCGGATCCATTATAAACAGTACACGGATGAAGAGAAAGATAGAGAAAGGTTGGTCAATCGACTTGAACGATCTGGCAGCATCCGGGTTACTTCCGACTCCGACAGCCTCCGACTGGAAAGGGAGTGTAACAGCCAAAGGGATGATAAGGAAGGATGGGAAATTGAGGAACGATTCATTAAGAAATATACCGGCTATGATGGGCGAAACTTCCCAACTCAGTCCCCTGTTTGTAGCAGAGATGATGGGTTTTCCAGTAGACTGGACAATATTACCTTTCCAAAGTGGAGAACAGAATCTATAAAAGGATATGGGAATGCGATAGTTCCACCCTTAATTTTAGAGCTTTTTATAGCCTTAGAAGAAAGCTATTTTAATATTATAAAGTAAAAGAATTAAACACTTGCACACCTTCCTGCTTACTTTCGTCCAGTACATGCGCATAGATAAGAGTCTCACGCAACTCTGAATGTCCCAGGAGTTCTTTAAGCGAGGTAAGATCCTTTGTCTTTCGAAGATAAATAGTTGCAAAAGTATGCCGGCCAACTTTATGAGAAATAGGCTTATCAATATCGACTTCTTTTGCAATCTTCTTCAAATACTCATTCATGGTCTGATCAGCAGGAAGGTTCTTAAATAATATACCTTTCTTCCGGGTTCCAACAAGTTTGTTTACGAGTTTTTTTTTAGTGGTTCTGAAAGAGGGATAATAATTGGTAAAGGTTTTTTATTCCTATTTTTTATTCTGTAGTAAGTCAAATGGGTAGAAGAAATCTGCTCTATTCGGAGCTGTTTTGCATCTCCTACATGTAACGAGCTAAAACAAAGGAATAAGAAAAACTCCAAAGTATCCTGGTATTTATCCTCCAGAGATTTCTCATTATACAAACCCACCAAACGCTCCAGCTCTTCCTCGGTTAAATAGATGTATGAAGCAGTTGTACGTTTTATTGCCCAGGACTCGAAAGGATTCTCTTCCATATAACCTAAACGCACTGCAGCCCGGACATACTTCCGTATAGTAGACATATTTTTATACGCCGTATTCTCATTATTCTTCAGCTTCTTCCGGAGATAAATATAATAATCCTCTAACCATTCATGTGTAATATCATCGAAATGCAGTTCTGGATTATATTCCTTCAGTTTTTTTATAACTGTTTTATGAATATTCATAGTGCTGGCCTCTATTCTGGCAGACAGTCTCTTCTGGTAAAAATCAATGAAGTCAAAAAAGGTATCATAATCATCCGGACGATTGAATGCCCGGATAAAAGAATCTTTGGTCAGTTTCTTATTCTTTAACCTGGCACGCACCAGGACATCATTCACACGGGCCTGGATCCGTTCTATGATCAGATTCTTATCTGCAGCTCCTTTCTCTCCGGAGCGGATCCGTCGCTTAGTTTCATCCCAATATTTTATGGGAATACTAATCCCGGTCGGCAATTCAACCTTTTGCCGGCTAACATACAAACTTACATATATAGGAGCTTTGCCACATCGCGACGCAGATTTCGTGATTTTCTGATACGTATTAATAGTACTCATGATTCCCTACATTTTACCTAAAGCGTGATAAATTCCCTACGTTATTCATTCTTCCGAACTTTCTCTCCCAAATTCTAAGCAGTTGAGATAGGTACAAATAGCAAAACCCGACAGCCTAATGACTGTCGGGTTTCAACCGATTTTGAGGTTCCTGGCGGATTCGAACCGCCGTAGACGGTTTTGCAGACCGGTGCCTAGCCACTCGGCCAAGGAACCCTTTGGAGAATGTTTTCTCCTTGTTTGCGAGTGCAAAGTAAATCGTTTTTTTTGAAATATACAAGTTCTTGAAGGGTTTTATTTGTTCTTTTATTCGGTAAGAAGTCTTTCCAGCTCTGTTTCAGTGGGATGGAATTGTTTCCCTTCCAATGGAATTATTGCATCAGAGATATCCTGCTTCTGGCGTTGGATATTGAGAATCTTTTCTTCGAGGGTACCGGCAGTTACAAAACGATAGACAAATATAGCCTGTTTCTGTCCGATACGGTGTGCACGGCTAATGGCTTGTTCTTCAGCAGCCAGATTCCACCAGGGATCAAGGATAAAAACGTAATCTGCTTCCGTAAGATTGAGTCCTACTCCACCGGCTTTCAGGGAGATTAAAAAGAAACGGCATTCCGGACGCTGAGAAAAATGACGGATTACTTCTTCCCGGTTTCCGGTACTTCCGGTCAACATAGCATATTCCCATGTACGTCTTTTCATTTCTTCTGCTACCAAATCCAGATAACTTACATAATCGGAGAATAAAAGTACTTTATGGTGGGTGCTATCGATTTCTTCCAGCATGCGGAATATCTCCCGGAATTTCCCGGAACTATGCGAATAGTCCGGATTAGCCAAACGGGGATGGTTCGCTATTTGTCGTAAACGAATAATGGCCTGCAATGAGCCAAATGTTTCCGTCCGGGAACGGGTTTGCAATAATTTGCTTTCCAAAATACGGTTTCGTGCTTTGGATAACTCTTCATCATATAGTTGTTGCTGTTCCGGGTCTGTATCACAGATTATCAATTCGTCGGTACGTTCAGGCAAATCTTTCAATACTTCTTCTTTAGTACGCCGTAAGATAAACGGCTGAATCAGGCGGCGTAAAGCGTCGCTGTGGAGTCCGTTGACATCGGAGGTGATGGGACGTACAAAATAATTATAGAACGTAGTATGATTTCCCAACAAACCCGGATTAATTACCGACATTAACGACCATAAATCACTTAAAGAGTTCTCTATCGGTGTACCGGAAAGAGCGATAAAATGATTACCCTGAATTAAAGATACTGCCTGATAAACCTGTGAATCCCGGTTTTTAAAACTTTGTGACTCATCAAATACCACAACACCAAACTGTTTTTCTTTCAGGAAATCAATATCATTCCGCAAGGTTTGATACGTTGTAATAATTACCTCCCAACGCATTAGTGAAGGCCGCATCCCCACACGGGATGGACCGGTATATTCAGCTACCAGTAAGGAAGGAGCAAACTTCCTTAATTCATTCCGCCAGTTGTGTACCACTGAAGCCGGAGCAACAATCAGGCAGGTTGCAAACGGTTCATGCGGTTCTTCTCCTGTTTCCGGTTTATTTTCTTCTTTATACTTTAGTAGCAATCCGATGGTTTGAATAGTTTTACCCAGTCCCATATCATCTGCCAGACAAGCACCCAACTGGTTGCGGTAAAGTTGATAGAGCCAACGGTAGCCGGATAACTGGTATTCACGCAGGGTTGCATGCAAACGATAGGGAGGGTCTATACCCTCTATCGCTTCGTTTTGTAGAGTTTTACCTCTCTCCTCTTCCAGTAAAGAGAATTGGTTACGCTGTAATTGTAACTCTCCTTTTTCTTTTTTCCCAAACAACATTATAGCCGAATAACGGCTAAACCACTCTTCAGGAATAATAAAGACCTTGTTATCTCCATAGATATATTCCCGGTTACCGGATAAAATATGCTGCCAGAGATTCTGAAAAGGAATGACTGTGCCATCCTCCAGTATAATCTGTGCATGCAGCCTAAACCAGTCAGGCGAACTATTTTCCGTATAATCCAATTGCCAGCCACCTGTATAATAGCTGACAGGCAATTTATCCTGTTCTATCTCAAAGCCCTCTTTCTGTAAAACGTCCTGATAAGTGCGTATCCAGCCAATCAGAGTTGCCCAGGTATTTTCGTCAGGCACTTTGTAAAAATCAGTCTCCCACTGTACCAATCCATGACTCAATAACCAATGATGAAACCGTTTCTCCCATTCCGGTTCACGCCGGGTAGTATAAAAACGGTATTGGTCCTCTACTTCTTCCAGTTCTACAACAGCTGGTTTATCAGATGCAAAAGGAATAGTCCGGGTATTATAACGGAAACAAAGTTCTGCTATAGGATATCCGGCGATATCTTTCTCAAGAGAAAGGATAGGTTGCTTTATAGCCTTCCGTTCAACTACATCAAATCCTTCCGTCTCAATATTGTCGTTTCCTATATTTTTCAGAATAAATTTCCGGAAATATTCCCGCTCATTCTGGTGGGGTATAATGATATCCCGTTTGGTCAGAAAAGGTTTTAACCGCACTGCACTAAATCCGGGAGGTAAGTAAAATAGGTCCGTATCCAACAGGACTGTACCAGGATACAGCGTTACAATTTGTAAATCAGTAGCCGATGGAATAATTTCTTTCTCTCCATTAAACAAAGTCAACCGGTAGCGGATATTTTCCTCTGTACGGTAAAATCCTGTCACAGCCCGTAAGGGTGTAACATGAAAACAGACCCTATCCTTTTTATGCGGATTATCCAGATGCAGCTTCTTCAGATAAAGAGGTAATTCTCCATCCTGTATAAATCGTAAAATCTGTGAGATAATTTTAGCTGTAAAAGCACGGATACGTTCCAATAATTCATCCTCTGCACGTAGAATAAAATCCCGTTCGGTCCTAAACTTCTTTCCTCCGTAACTTTTATATAAAGAGCTAATTTCTATCCTCCGGCACAGTTGTACAACCTGACGCTCTACCGGGGAAAGTTGCTGCATACTCCCGGTAAACTGCCCCAGATAACTATAATAATCGCCATAGTCAACCGCCCGTATAGCCTGAATTGTATAAAACGAAGTCCAACGGGTTTCCGGAATCAAC
>JAJBTP010000579.1 GCA_020860805.1 Tannerellaceae bacterium
AGCAATAAGAAAGGATAGTTTAAAGGAATAAAAGGGTTTATTTTTCCCGGTTCAGATATTGTAAAGTTAGGAAGAGGATACCCGGAATAAACAGGATGATAGCTGTTGCCAGTAAAGCCCATTTCAGGGAATAATAGTCATTCATCCATCCTACGAATGGAGCAATGGCTGCAAACATCAAACGGATAATAAAATTGCGGATGGAAAGAACAGTTGCCCGCATTTCAGAGAAGGTCATCTGGTTGATATATCCTTTTAGAATAGGCGTGGCAAATCCTCTGAAAATATAGAAAACAAAAAGAATTATTAATCCGGCATACGTAAGGTTGAAGGCTAAGGATATATATCCTCCAATAATAAATACCAGAATAAGGAAATTCATTTTGTACATGCCGAATCTCTTTTCAACCCTGTCTGAATATAACGCAGCTATTCCTACCGTCAGGTTCAGAACTGTCCAGATAATCCCGTACCATTCAATAGGGGTTTGCAGGTAAATAAGCAGGGGCTGGGCAAACCATGCCATCGTTAACGTGGCAGCTCCTATAATACCGGAATACATTATGTTATAACAAAGTGCTCGGTTGGTAAAAAGGGAGTAACGGATAATCCGTATAATTTCCCGGAAAGGATTCAGGAGGGGTTGGCTTCGCCTAATTTCCTGTAAAGCAAAAGCTGCCGGAATTCCTGTAAATGCAATACAGGCTTGTCCGTAAAAAGGGAAACGAAGTGAGTAGACGGCAATAAATCCTCCTATGATACCCGCAAAAGCTTCTGCGAAATTACCCAACATCGTAATTTTGCCTTCATACCGCATATAGAGATGCTCTTTTTTATAATAAGCAGTGGTATCATATAAGAGTGCGGAATCGGCACCGTTCACCAGGGTTTGCCCGCATCCCAGCAATATTTCTGCAAACAGGAAGGCATAAAATGTATACGTCAGCGAATAACAGAGATATCCTCCGAAGAAAAGGATACACCCCAGTATAAGACATTTCTTACATCCCCATATATCTGCCAGGTAGCCGGATGGTATTTCCAACGTAACGACAGCCAGTGAATAGACACTTTTTAAAATAAATATATCCTGTAATCCTAATCCATGATCTTCATAGAAAAGCACAATAATAGGCATAACTAATGAAAACCATTTGGATAGTTTGATTATATAGAGGGCCAGGATATTTCTTCGCATAGTGTTACCGCTTGTTTTTTTCTTTTTTCTATATACGATTCAGCCAGTTTTTTACATTGCAGCCGGTCTGTTTTACCATTTCCTGTAATGGGGATTCGCTCTACTGCGAGAAACTGTTTGGGTTTGTATTTAGCAGGAATGGTGTTGAAACAAAGCGAGGATAATGCGTCGTTTCCGGCCTGGATAATCAACGTGATGGCTTCTCCGAATTTAGAGTCGGACACAGAGGTGGCTGCGAATGGAAAAGGGATGAAGGATGCATACATTTCTTCTAACTGTTCGATTGCTATTTTGATTCCTCCCGAATTAATGATGTTGTCTTTTCTTCCCAGAATACGGAAGGTCTGATCCGGATAGAGTTCCGCTAAATCGTTGGTTTTTATTTTTTCATTAGCAAGTGCAGGGGCAGTAATTTCCAGACAGCCTTCCTGATTCAGGGTTACCTGTATGCCCGGAAGAGGGGTATAAACAACAGATGAACCCGGATTCGTCAGTTTTCTTAATGCTATGTGTGAAAGGGTTTCTGTCATACCATAGGTGGAGTAGATAGCATTTGGAAAGGATTGCAGGTCTTTTTCCATCTTCGTCTCTATATTCCCGCCACCAATCAGGATTTTATCTATGGCTTTTAGCTTCTCTTTTTCTTCCGGTTCCTGTAGTGTATTATATAGTTGTAAAGGAACCATTGCTGCTAAATGGATAGGTTGGGTACTATTTCGTAACGGATGTCCTGAGGCCTCTTGTACGATTAAATTTAATCCGGCTACCAATGCACGTACGATTATCATTTTGGCTCCAATGTATTGTAAAGACATACATAACAGTATATTTTTCCCTTTTTCATTTTCAGGAAGGAGCAGGTCATAACAGCACTGTTTATCATCTGGTCTTTTCTGACCTGTAGTTGTTTTGGGACACCTGTAGAACCAGATGTTTGTACTTCTATATACTCTTTTTCATTGAACCATTCCTGTAGGAAATCTGCTACCTCTTTATAGGCCGGATTATCTGTATGAGTTTCAGCGAAGGCATATAGCTTATTTAATTCATCCGGTGTATAGGTAATACCTTCTATGGTTATCCTTTGTGAGGAAATCATTTGTATGTAAGAAGTTTCCTTTATTTTCATCATTTACGAATGTTCTTCCGGGTTATACCATAAACAATCTTTCCGTATAGATAGAGGCATTTCTATATTGTTTTTAAATAATCCTCCGGTCCCTAATCCCTGAGGTAATGGATTATCAAACGTTGCACACCATTGGGCAATTGCATTGAGACCAATATTAGATTCCAAAGCAGAGGTAATTCACCAGGAGATATTTCTTTTCTCAGCTTCATGTATCCATTCTTCTCCACCAGAGAATCCTCCATGCAAAGAAGGTTTTAATATAATGTACTGAGGTGAAATAGTATCTAATAGTTTTTGTTTTTCTGTGGGATTATTAATACCTATCAATTCTTCATCTAAAGCTATTGGCAAGGGAGTTGTCTCTACCAAACGGGCCATTTCATCCCATTGTCCGGCACGTATAGGTTGTTCGATGGAATGTAAGTCCAGTTCGGCCAGTCTTTTTAGTTTTTCCGGTGCTTCTTCCGGTGTAAAAGCTCCGTTGGCATCTACCCGTAATTCTATTTCCCGGGCCGTGAAATGTTGGCGGATATGCCGTATAAGACTTTTTTCTTCCTCAAAGTTAATGGCACCTATTTTGAGTTTTATACAACGGAATCCTGCCTGTAATTTTGTTTCAATTTGTTTCAGCATATACGGATGGTTTCCCATCCAGATAAGTCCGTTAATAGGGATACCTGCTTCCCCCCCGGGAGAAGGGAGTATCCCATAATGAGTAACTACCTTTTTGGAGGTAACGGACTGTACTTTCCAACCCGAACAGAATTGAAGGATAGGGACGAAGGAATTCCGTATCTATTTCTCCGGTTTCCTCCCAATGTTTGCACGCCTTTAATAGTATCTTTTCATATAAGGCGTCCGGTAAATCATCACAACTTAAAGCGGGTAGGGGTGCACATTCACCCCCCCCGGCTTCCTGAAAGGGGAGACATTTAGACCCTTTGCTTCAGGAAGATGGGGAATGATATACCATACTTTCCGGGTGGTATAGGTTCCCCGTGATGTACCTGCAGGTTGTTTGAATTGCAGTGTGTAGGGAACTATAGAAAGTTTAACTGGCATATGTTTTTGTTTTATTTCCAGGTTTGTTTTTAGTAATAAGTTCCCCCTTCAGGGGGCGGAGGGGGGGTACGGGAACTTCGGGAACTGTTTGAAATTGGGTTTCCGTTTTTCCAGAAATGCGTGTTTACCTTCCTGTGCTTCTTCGGTGAGGTAATATAATAAGGTGGCATCTCCTGCCAGCTCCTGAATCCCGGCCTGGCCGTCTAATTCGGCATTTAATCCGGCTTTAATCATCCGGAGAGCCATCGGGCTGTGCTGCATCATGGTTTCGGCCCAATCCACAACTTCGTCTTCCAGTTTGTCGAAAGGTACTACTTTATTAACCAGTCCCATCTCCAGCGCTTCCTGTGCATTGTACTGGCGACACAGGAGCCATATTTCACGGGCTTTTTTCTGTCCTACGATACGTGCCAGGTAAGAAGACCCGAAACCTGCATCAAAGCTTCCTACGCGAGGACCCGTCTGTCCGAAGATGGCATTTTCCGAAGCAATAGAAAGATCGCATACTATGTGTAGTACATGTCCACCACCGATTGCATAGCCGTTTACCATTGCAATGACCGGTTTAGGCAGGGAACGGATTTGTTTTGTACATCGAGCACACTCAAACGGGGTACCCCGTCTTTGCCGATGTATCCACCTTTCCCTTTTACATTCTGGTCGCCTCCCGAACAAAAGGCTTTATCGCCTGCGCCGGTGATTACCACTACATTGATATCCTGCTCTTCCCGGCAGATACGTAGTGCATCACTCATTTCTCCTGTGGTAGTAGGGGTAAATGCATTCCGGTAACGCGGACGATTAATGGTTATCCGTCCGATTCCATTATAAAAATCAAAAAGAATATCCTCGTATTCTTTAATGGGTTGCCATTTTCTTGTTGACATACTATATAGGGTTTTGGTAGTTAGTAGTTAGTAGTTGGTAGTTAGTAGAATACTCGCTTTACTTGTTTATTTAACTTGTGAAATAAGTTCTCTGCTAACTACCAACTACTAACTACTAACTACCTGTTTATAATATTTTCTCAAAATCTCTGTATTATTCTCTATGGTAGAGAATACTTCCAGTAGGACGGGGCCTTTGGTTTCCGGAGAGACAAAGATAGCTATGTTTTCTTTTAGTTCTTTCTCGTCGGATGCCTGTAAATACAGGAATCCGGCAGATTCGGCCCATGCAGATGCACTTTGATGGTGATTACCGGCAATGTATGGATTGAGTGCCCCGGAGTGGCTTAGGCCTGGTAAGGTATAGAATATTTCTCCTCCATTATTATTATTCAGTAAAATACGGAGATTGGGTGAAATATGTGGATTCCACAGCCCGTTCATGTCATAGAAAAAACTCAAATCTCCTGTTAACAGGAATGTTTTTCGTTCACTGGCAGCGCTATATCCCACGGCAGTAGAGAGAGAACCTTCGATACCGTTGGTTCCCCGGTTACAAAATACGTGGGTATTTTGTGGCAAAGGAAATAATTGGGCATAGCGTACAGAAGAACTGTTTGCCAGATGAAGGGATGCATTTGCCGGTATATTTTCACATAATTGCTGGACAGCGTATAAGTCCGACCAGGCAGGCTGTGAGGGGGTATATAAAGATTCACACCGTTCCCATGCTTCCTGGTAGGGTTTATGTTCAGCTGTGGTGTGATCCTCTGTTATTAATTCTTTTATGAAAGAAAGGGAGTCACACGCTATTATTTCGGTAAGGGATTGAAAAAGGTCTGCAATCTCTCCTGATTCGGATATGTGCCAGTGTCCGGCAGGCGGGTTGGAACGAATCCATTGTTTAATCCGTTTGGAAACGATGTGGCCGCTTAATGTGATAACTAAATCCGGAGCCAGTTCTTTTTTCTGTTCTTCCGGCAGTTTATAGAGAACCGCATCGAAAAAGGTACTTACTTCTTTTACATGAACGTTGCTTAAGTGTTCTGCAAAAATGAGGCAATCTTCCTGCTCTTTTAGTCTTTTGAGCCAGGGAGCTAATGCATTGTCCGGTAGATGTTGTCCAATAAGTAAAAGAGGACGTTTTGCTTCCCGGAAGCGATTCAGATAGGACTCTGCTGCTGTTTGTTCTTTAAAAGAAGGACAGCATATACCACGATTGATTTTCCGTACTTCCGGTAAAGCTTCTTTTGCATATTGGAACAAGGGTTCCGATAGGGGTATATTGATTTGTACAGGCCCTTTACCCTGTGTGTCCAGTGCGAGTAAAGCTTCATTAATCAAACGGTTGCAGTACCAGTCTTCTTCCGGAGATTGAGGTTCCGGTAATTGTACTGACTTTTTAACCAGGGTATTAAATACTCCCGGTTGAGGTAATGTTTGTCCATCCATTTGTCCAACCCACGCAGCTGGCCGGTCGGCTGAAATAATTACTAACGGTAGCATTTGATAGTAAGCTTCCGCTACTGCCGGAGCCAGATTCAGAACTGCTGACCCGGAAGTGCAACAAACTGCTACTGCTTCCTGTATGTGTTGGATGATTCCGATAGCAAAAAATCCGGCACTTCGTTCGTCGGTTACGGAATAACAGGTGAACCAATCATCGGTAGAGAGGGAGTGATTTAGCGGTGAGTTCCGGGAACCCGGACACAGAACCATATGACGGATGTTATAAGCTTTTAATAAAGCTAACAGTTGAAGTACATTCTTTTTATCGGAATACATTCTTTTTTAATTGTCAATTAAACGA
>JAJBTP010000241.1 GCA_020860805.1 Tannerellaceae bacterium
GGCTATAATTATATATCCAAAGAGAAATAATTGACTATTATCAATTGTCAATTGTCAATTGTTACCTACCTTTGTGTTGGCAAAAAGATATAATCAATAAATATAAATGAAAGAGTTTAGTGCTGAAGCACAAGTGCTTCATACCCCTTATAACAGACCGGATGCTTATCATGCATTGTCTATGCCCGTTTATCATTCTGCTGCGTATGAATTTGAAACTGCGGAACAAATGGAAGATGCTTTTTGCGGACGAACACCCGATCATGTCTATTCACGTATTACCAACCCAACCGTACAGTATTTTGAAGACCGTGTCAGAACCATGACCGGGGCATTCAGTGTAACAGCCCTGAATTCAGGTATGGCAGCCATAACCAATGCGT
This sequence comes from Tannerellaceae bacterium, assembly GCA_020860805.1. GTDB lineage: Bacteria > Bacteroidota > Bacteroidia > Bacteroidales > Tannerellaceae > UBA4116. Next base: position 384 of record JAJBTP010000241.1, read on the forward strand.
TTATGACTATTGCCCGTGCCGGAGGAAATATTGTAACTTCGTCGCACCTGTTTGGCAATACCTATTCTTTTCTTTTATTTACACTGGCTGATTTCGGAGTAGAAATCCGTTTCTGTGACCTCACAAATCCGGAAGAAGTACGGGCGCATATCGATGAAAACACATGTGCCCTGTTTCTGGAGGTTATCACAAACCCCCAGCTGGAAGTCGCTGATTTAACCCTGTTGTCGGAACTAACGAAAGCCGCCCGTATTCCTCTGATTGCTGATACAACAATTGTGCCTTTCAACGTATTTAAAGCGAAAGATTTCGGAGTAGATATTGAGATTGTGTCCAGTACCAAATACATTTCCGGAGGTGCAACCGGTGTCGGCGGTCTACTGATTGACTACGGTACATTCGATTGGGCAGCCTCCAAACTATTGCCTCGTTTCAGCGGCCCGTTTGGAAAAGCGGCTTTTACTACACGCTTACGGAAAGAGATACACCGCAATATGGGTGCCTATATGACCCCACAGGCTGCTTATATGCAGACACTTGGATTGGAAACCTTAACCCTGCGTTTTGAAAAACAGGCTTCTACCTGTTTACAACTGGCAGGAATGTTACAACAGGTATCTGCCATCCGGTGTGTCAATTATACGGGACTTCCAACGAGTCCGTTTTATGAGATTAGCCTGAAACAGTTCGGTCCTTATCCGGGTGCTATGCTGACTTTCGATCTGGAATCGAGAGAGGCGTGTTTTGCTTTCCTCAATAAACTCAAACTGATACACAGAGCAACGAATTTATTTGATAATAAATCTCTGGCTATTCATCCGGCAAGTACTATTTACGGTACCTTCACCGAAGAGCAACGGAAGGAAATGGATGTATACCCTACCACTATCCGTCTGTCCGTAGGTTTGGAGTCGGCAGATGATTTATATACTGATATCATACAGGCGTTAGAAAAATAAATCTTTTGAGAACTATTATTTTAGCTGATAATCAGGACCTCACCAAAGCGGGAACGCTTTATTTGTGTGAGCAATCGGCCTCCGGCCATCCCATACGTGAAGTTGCAGACCGGAAGGAACTGATTATGCAGCTATCCGAAACACCGGACGCGTTGGTGATTTTGGATTACACCTTATTCGATTTAACCGGAATAGATGAACTCTTTATCCTGCAAAGTCGCTTTACCGATATGAGTTGGTTATTAATCAGCGAACAATTATCGGAAGATTTCCTTCGCCGGATAGTCTATAGTGAAGAGGCTTTTTGCGTGGTATTGAAAGAATCGCCTGTCAGTGAGATTCGTATGGCATTGCAGTCAGGGCTACGGTATGAACCCTATATCTGTGGACGGGTAGCCCAACTGTTAATCCATCACCGCCCCGGTATTAAAGAAAGGGAAGCAGAAGTATTGACTTCTACGGAAAAGGAAATCCTGAAATTAATGGCGCTGGGAAAAACAACGAAAGAAATTGCTGCCGAACGTATTTCCAGCATCCATACCATCATGACCCACCGGAAAAACATTTTCCGCAAACTGGCAGTCAATAATGTTCACGAAGCCACCAAATATGCCCTACGGGCAGGAATCATTGATTCGGTTGAATATTATATTTAAATGAAGAAAATAATGAAGAAAGCAGCCTTCCTTATGGGTGGTTTATTGATAGCCGGCGCCTGTATACTCTCCGTTTTATATGGTTTTACTCTGGGGAACTTTCTTACCGGTATGATAGGTATCCTGGTGATAAGTTTGTCTGTTTGGTTTCACCGGTTTCCTAAAATAGTACGTACTATGACTGGTATTCTGATAAGTCTTATCCTCTGTTGCTTCTTTATTATAATGAGTATGGTTATTATCCGGGGTGCTCGTGATACGGTTACCTATCAGGAAGATTGCGTATTGGTTTTGGGGAGTGGTATACGGGGAGAAACTGTTTTACCGACTTTGCAGGGCCGGCTGGACAAATGTTTGGAATATCATACGAGAAACCCCGAAGCCCCCATTCTCGTCAGTGGCGGACAAGGTTCCAATGAAAACATTAGCGAAGCGGAAGCTATGAGAAGATGCCTGGTAGCAAAAGGTATCCCTGATAACCTGATAATGACAGAAAACCAATCACGGAATACCGTTGAAAATTTTCTTTATTCCCAATCCCTACTCGAAAACCGTTTTCCGGATAAAGCATATACGATAGCCTGTATTACCAGTGACTATCATATATTCCGGGCAGAAAAAACGGCACGCCGGTACAATGTGCATATCCATACGGCCAGTGCCGGGATACAGTGGTGCCTTCGACCCTTTGCCTATTTCCGCGAATTCCTGTCGCTCCTTAAATTCGGGTTAAAAAACTAAGATTGCAGTTATTAAAGCTTTCTGTGTTTTCTTTATTATAAAATAACAGGAGGCGGGCATCGCTGCGGGCCTCCTGTGAAAACGACCTAAAAAATATGAATAAACCTAAACAAATCAAGAAACTACTGTTTGTTAATGTGTGAAATATGTTTTTTAGGGTTTATCATTTGGGACGGCTGCATCTGATGTTCAACGCGCTGGATTTACGGCCGGAGGTGTACCCGTAGGAACTGTTTCCGGGAACAAAAGAGACGGATAGATAGGAGGTATAATTTCCCTGCCCCTGATTGTTTATCCAGGCGGTGTAGGTAGCGGCTTCCTGTCCGATATGTGTATAGTTTCCTTCGTTGTCGATGTATCCGGTGGCGGGCATGTAGTATCCGTCTGTTCTGGTGTAACCGAAAGCAGAACCGAAGTTGTTTTGTGAGGGCAACGGATTGAAGAATTGGGTTTCATTGCCCCACGGGTATTGCGTTTGCGGTACCCTCCATCCTTCCGGACAAGGGTCGAACTCGGTTTTATACATTTTCTGATTGCTATCGAAAAGCGTCCAGAGCGAATTGTTCGCATAGTCCCAGTTATGGGGTTCTGCTTGTGTGGTGATATATGTGAGGGGGTTCGTGATGGTGTATTTCCACGCCTCCTGTGAGTTGCTCCAGTTTGGTCTGGGAGCTGTGGAGAAGGAGGAGATACTACCCGGGAAATTTTCGACCCAATGGTGGTCGGTGAAAGGTCTGCTTTGAGGATTATTCAGCTCATCAGTAGGTGGAAAGGGGTCTTTTCGTCCCCATTGGTAATAAAATCCCTCTGACTCGTATTTGTAAGTGGGATTGTTGTCAAGGGCTCCGAGGCCATAGCGCATAAATTCAGTGGTGCCTCCATTTGCATACGTATATGTGTTTTGTTCCGGATTATAATCGATTATCCAGAGGTGCCAGCTCCACACGACAGTTCCGTCTACGGTGAGGGCTACTACGACGTTACCTTCGGTTTTGTCGGGATTTGTGCGTACAAAGATCTCGCTGTCGATTTTATCCTGCGTATGGGCGGGTGTGAGTGTAATATCCGTGATAAGACCGCCCATATCATCCCACAGTACTTCGCATCCCAGCGTACCATCGGGCATCCGGGAGTTCATGGGATATTGTGACCAGGCCCGGAAGGCTTTGCGGATGGGAATGTGTATGGACCCGCCCGGTTTTACGATGTAGCTATTAGGCTGGAGGTGGTAGGCCTCGAAGGCGATGGTTCTGTCGGGTATGTTGTATTGGGGCGGAAAGGTGAACGTTACGTGTACTTCTTTTCCGTCTTTGGCTGCTGTGGACTCTGCCAGGTCCAGGTCAAAATTGAAATTTCTTCCGGCAAACAGATCCGGGGAAGAGAATTGGAAGTTTTCCAGTGCGGTTTTACCGGCTGGAGTCAGAATGTTATACGGGTCACTTACGGAAGAAACCCTAAACGGCAGGTTGTTGTAAAACGCCAACTGTGCGCCCAGATAGTCGAGCCGGAAGGTCTGCGGCGCGTGAACCAGATGGGCGACCCGGTTGGTCAGGGGAAGTGTTCTGGTAACATTCCCTACTTTAAAACTGATGTCGGTGGCACGATGAGGATGGCCTCCGGTGATAGTGGTGCGTATATCGGATTCCTGATATTTCTTTAATTGAAGTTCAAAATGTTTGCGCCCCCGGTGAGTGTACCGCCGGAGATGTCCCCGCTTTCGTATTCCACCGGACCGTCCGCTCCTGCTCCTGTAGCTACGGATACTTCGCAGTTCCAGTCATGAGGGTACCATTCTACGACAAATTCCACTTTTTCACTTTCTTCCAACCGGGAAATGATGTCTATCTCATTTATTTCCTTTCCATCCATATCCAGTGTTTTATCCATGTCATCTGTTTCCCGGTCTGGGTAACGGTGACTGCGAAGCGGATGGTGCCGGCGGCTACGGTGAAAGTAGCTGTGCGTTGGCCGGTTGTATTATTTTCGGTTACGTATAATTCCATATCAGCAGGTGCACCCGGGGTACCGCTCAGCCGGCTGAAAGTGAGCCAGCCGGTTTCTGAGTCCGGCGAGTAGACTACGGTAGCGGGGTCTATGGTCCAATTGGTGTTTGACTCAATTTGAAAGAAGTAATCACCCGGTGAGTAAGTTTCTGCCCGTGCGGGGACGATTGGTTGATGCGCTTCCCGGGCGAGGGTGAATTGCGCCGGGTCTACACGAAGCCAGTATTCACCGTCTATGATTATATTTTTCATGTCGCCTTCATTCCATACAATGATTTCGGTTTCTATGGAAGTAAGAACGTTATTATATGCATCTTCTTCCGAAGAAGAGCCGTCAGTCAGTATCTCTAAAATTCTGAGTTCGTACTGGTGGTTACGCAACAGGTCGTGATAGAATTCCTCCCCATTCGTATTTTTAGATATGAAATCTACCCGGTAGTAACAGGTTTGTCCTTTGTATTCCCCACCCAGTATGAGGCAAGGCATTTCAGGGAAATGGTTTATGCCCGGATTGGGCGTTTCGTTGAGATATATTTTATACTCTATTTTTTCATCGTTATCAATCTCTGTTCCGCTGTAGATAGCTTGGGTGGTTGCTTCCATTAGTCCGCTACCGGTATCGGTGGCGTCTGTTACTTTTTCTTTTGTTTCATCGTAATGGGCGGGTAACAGGGCCATCTCTTTTTGCCAGTGGCGGAGGGTGACTGTCTGAAGTTTAAAGTCATTTTTAGCTGCATCCGTATAAAGAATGACGTCAATTTTGGCCCAGGCTCTGTGAATGTAAACCTCACCCAGTACGCCATTATTCACGATAACAGCATTTTTTAGTTCCCCCCCAGAAAGGGATGAGTGTACTGCCATTGTGGGGTATTTTGCCATCCTGGATGAAGGTGAGGCGTTTGGTTACTTCCCGGCGTGACATGTCTTCGGCAAGCCCGGCCTGGTCGACGATGTCCTTTGAGTTGGCCAGTATCACGATGTCGAAAGTACCTTCGATTACATCCACCTGAAAGCTGCGGCTATCCGGGCCGGTGGTGGTAATGTTCCGGGCCGGGTAATGGCCCACAAGGCGGTCCTCTGCCGGCTGGAAGAGGAGTACCTGTATTTCATCTATTCTGGTTTCGTCCCCGGGCATGGCACGGCTACCGGCTGCAGCCGGTTGGGGCGGTGCACCCCCCCCGGAAGCTGCAGGGTGAGTGTAACTGTTACCTGGCCGGAAGCATCCGGTGTATGCCAATCGTCGCGGATGCATGACCCCAGTATGGTAGCCATCAGGACGAGGGTGGTGATCTATAGTTGTTTATGTTTTCATGATTAATCATTTTCTGAGTTATAAAAATCA
>JAJBTP010000290.1 GCA_020860805.1 Tannerellaceae bacterium
ATTTAATATATTACAATTCAAAAATTTACACTTCTCATCAAAACTTTTTAAGCTCATAATCCTGTGAAAGGTGAAGGGAAAAAACATAGTTTTAGGTATATATTTAATTATGCAAACGAAAAGAGACTATCTCATTTTGAGACAGTCTCCTTTTCACGACTTTTTGTAATTCTAAATTATTTCTTCAATTCATTCGAAAATGAATAGGGGAAATCTGTTTCCTGAGTACCTCTTTGGGTATTAGGTGTAGCCGACATTTTAAACTGGATGTTCGCTCCTTTCATTAAAACATCATGTGTCACATAGTTTTTAGTATAGTTTTCACCGTTTAGCTGCATACCTGAGATATAACGGCGGCTATCGGAATTATCCTGTGCTTTTATAGTTACTTTCTTTCCATTTTCCAAATGAAGAGTCATGTTTTTAAATAAAGGTGAGCCCAGAATATATTCATCTGTACCCGGACATACAGGATAGAATCCCATTGCTGAGAATACATACCAGGCAGAAGTTTGCCCGTTATCTTCGTCACCACAATACCCGTCCGGAGCCGGAGTATATAATTTATCCATTACTTCACGAACCCAGTATTGAGCTTTCCAGGGTTCACCAGAGTAGTTATATAAATAAATCATATGTTGGATAGGCTGGTTACCGTGTGCATAGTTACCCATATTCATAATCTGCATTTCACGGATTTCATGGATAACACCACCATAATAGCTCTCATCAAATAAAGGGGGTACATTAAATACGGAGTCCATCATTATGTTAAATTCTCTTTTACCCCCCATCAGATCAATTAATCCCTGTGGGTCATGAAATACTGACCAGGTGTAATGCCAACTATTTCCTTCGGTGAAGGCATCTCCCCATTTCAAAGGATTGAAAGGAGACTGGAACTTACCGTCTGCATTTCTGCCACGCATCAGTTTATGATCCGGGCAGAATAAATTCCGGTAGTTCATAGCACGTTCAGCATATATAGCAATTTCCTCTGCCGGTTTATTTAAAGCCTGGCCGAGTTTGTAAATAGACCAGTCGTTAAATGCATATTCCAACGTACGGGCTGCACTTTCATTTATCTGTACATTATAAGGCACATATCCTAATTCATTATAATATTCATGTCCCAGACGTCCGGTTGAACTTACACGTGGGTGCACATTCGTTGTGCCGTGTACAACGCCTTCCCATAATGTTTCAATATCATAGCCACGTAATCCTTTCAGATAAGCATCTGCCACTACAGAAGCAGAGTTGTTTCCAACCATACAGCCTCTATGTCCCGGACTTGCCCATTCCGGCAGGAATCCACTTTCTTTATATGTATTGGCCAGACCTTCCTGCATTTTTACATTCATAGAAGGGTATACCAGGTTCAGGAAAGGGAAAAGACAGCGGAAGGTATCCCAGAAACCGGTATCAGTAAACATATACCCGGGTAATACTTCCCCGTTATAAGGGCTATAATGCATTACTTCACCAGCCGCATCAATTTCAAAGAAACTACGGGGGGAATAATACCGAACGATATAAACAGGAGTAGAAAGTACGCAGTTTATCAACATCTGTATCCTGTACTTCAATCCGGCCTAAAACATCATTCCATACATCACGACCTTTTGCGGTAAGCTGGTCAAAGCTATCGTTTCCTAATTCGGTTCAGATTCAATTCAGCCTGTTCAGGGCTGATAAAAGAAGAAGCTACCCGTGCATGTATAATTTCTCCTTTTTTAGTCGAGAAACCAATGATACCACCTGCATGATAGGTTTTTGCCTCAGTATCTCCTTTTCGTATTTCGCGGTCATCAACAATCGCTACATACGTAAAAGGTTTATCGAATTCAACAACAAAATAATTTTTAAAATTCTGTGGTACTCCTCCACTATTACGGGTGGTATAACCAATGATTTTATTTTCTTCCGGAATAATTTTGACATAGGAACCACGGTCAAAAGCATCTACTACCACATACGAATTCTCATTTTCCGGAAATGTAAAACGGAACATAGCCGCCCGTTCTGTCGGAGCAATCTCTGTTACGACATCATGATCGGCCAGATATACCCGGTAGTAGTAAGGTTTTGCAACTTCTGCTTTATGGGAGAACCAGCTGGCACGGTTATCTTCATCAAAAACAGGTTTACCGGTTACCGGCATAATCGAGAATTGTCCGCAATCATTTATCCAGGGACTGGGTTGGTGGGTTTGTTTAAATCCACGGATTTTATCCGCATCATATGTATAAGCCCAGCCATTTCCCATTTTACCGGTTTGTGGCATCCAGAAATTCATTCCCCACGGCATAGCAATAGCCGGGTAAGTATTCCCGGTGGAAAGAGAGATTTTAGACATAGTTCCTACCAACGGATTGACATAATCAACCGGTTGGCGTTTCTCTTCTGCATGTAAAAAGAGAGAGAAACAGATTAACATAAAAAGTAGCTTAAATCGTTTCATTGCATCGTATTTTTATTGACTAAATTAATTGAGATTTGAGGTCAGAGAATAGGGTTTGTCTTCCGGTTGTTGTACTCTCTTTTTATTAGGGGTAGAAGACATTTCAAAGGTCAGCGTTCCTCCGTTTTTCAGATCATCATACGTGATATATCCTTTAGTATAGGGTTTACCATTCAGTTTAACAGCACTGATATACCGGTTCTTATCACTTACACGGGGTGCTTTAATTTCAAGATATTTCCCCTCTCCCACTTTGACTTTCATATAGGGTAGATAGGGGGTACCTAATATATATTGTTCAGAGCCGGGGCATACAGGGTAGAATCCCATAGCAGAGAAAATATACCAGGCTGACATTTGTCCACAGTCATCATTGCCACACAAGCCGTCAATACTGTTTAAATGCATCCGGTTCATAATCTCCCGTATCCAGTACTGGCTCTTCCAGGGTTGTGAAGTCCACGCATACAAATAGGGTATATGGTGACTGGGTTCATTTCCATGCACATAATTTCCTAACACGCCTTCCCGGGTTACATCTTCAGTATCCATAAAGAACTCATCCGGTAGATGCATAGTAAACAACGAATCCAAACGGCTGACAAATTGTTTATCCCCGCCCATACACTGCATCAGTCCATTTACATCCTGTGGTACATAAGATGAATAGTTCCAGGCATTTCCTTCTATAAATCCTTCTCCATGAGTATGCAATAAGTCAAAAGGCACTTTCCAGGAACCATCACTGTTTTTTGCCCGCACAAATTGTAAGGTAGGATCAAATATATTCTGATAATTAAGGGCTCTTTTTCTGTAAATTTCTGCTTCATCATTTTCGCCTAATGACTTCAATGTTTGATAAATAGTCCAGTCATCATAGGCATACTCCAAGGTAATAGATGAACCATTTCCATTTTTATCAAAAGGAACATATCCTAATTGTTTATAATTAGCTATATTATCATAATAAGAAAGGTTGGTACTACTTTTCATTGCCTGCAATGCCTTTTCTTTATCAACAGCAATCCCTTTATTAATTGCGTCTGCGACAACCGATGCGGAGTGATATCCAATCATACACCAGTTTTCATTTCCCATATGCGACCAGACCGGCAGGGCTTTATGAACACTTTGTTCATAATGTGCCAGCATAGAATTCACCATATCCCGGCTACGCTCCCTGTTTATAAGGTTGAACAGAGGATGTAGCGCCCGGTAGGTATCCCATACAGAGAAAATAGTATAATTAGTGAAATTAGTTGCCTGGTGAATGGTATGGTCTATCCCCCGGTAACGGCCGTCAACATCCATATACACGGATGGGTTAATCATGGTATGATAGAGGGAAGTATAAAACATGGTCTTCTGGTCTTCATTACCCTCTATATCTATTATATCTAATTCTTTATTCCACTTCGCATACGTTGCTTCTACAATTTGCTCAAATGTTTTATCTTTAGCTTCTGCCTCAAGATTCTTCAATGCGCCATCGGTTCCAACTGCAGATAGAGCCACTTTTATAACCAACGGAGTAGTATCATCTTCATCAAACTCAAAATAAGAAACAATCTTACGTCCTCCTATTTCCGGAAAGTTCTCACTCATATTAAATTTACGCCAGAAACCGGTATATAAAGGTTTCGCTTATCCACATATCCATAACGGGTAATAGGTTTAGACAGAGAGATAGCAAAATAGGTATAATTTTCACGTGCCCAGCCGTTTGTAATCCGGTAACCGGTAATAAGTGTATCATTTTCTACACGTAAACTGGCCCATAGTACTTTGCCGTCATAATTATAGATACCATGTGTTAAGCCTAAAATAATTTTTTGCAATTCACCGGCGGGATATGTATACTGATGGACGCCTACCCGTTCGGTAGCTGTCAACCGGGCTTTTACCTGATAATCATCCAGTACGACTTCATAATAACCGGCACGGGCATTTTCCGTCGTGTGTGAATAACGGGAACGATAACCTGTATCAGGCTGGTCGGCCGTTCCGGGATTAAATTTCACCTCACCGATAACAGGCTGAATCAGAATGTCTCCTAAATCGGAATGTCCTGTTCCACTTAAATGGGTATGGCTAAAACCTACAATTGTAGGATCGTCATATTGATAACCGGCACAGTACCGGTAAGCATCTTTTGATATACACCATTAACACTATGGGGTATCGTATCAGTATCCGGACTTAATTGCACAATTCCATACGGAGCACATGCACCGGGAAACGTATATCCCATTTTAGCTGTTCCGATAAAAGGGTTCACATACGACGCTTTTTCCTTTGCCTGCATCGAATGGGCGGACAGTAAAAGAAAAATAAGAAGCAAGGGTTTATACATATTCATAATCTTAACTTTTTATGGTATTTGAAAGGTATTCCTGGTATTCTTCCCATAAAGATTCAATACTACTCTCTGGTCCAAACATGCTTTTCATCGCCTTATCAAAGCTCCATACCTCTATATCACGTACTGTAAGATGGAGCTTACGGATGGCATCCGGGTCTTTAGTGGTCAGCCACTGGATGAAAAAGCCTGTTGTCTGGTATCCGTCCAGCCAGTGTCCCCCTGGTTTACGGCGGGCTTCAATATCAAAAAATCCGGCATGGGCACGGACTGCATCTGCCAAACCTTCAATAGATGCCCAGAATTCACGATTGGTCGAATAGGTTCCTATTCCTTTAGGTTCAAACTGATAAGCATGTACTAACTCATGATAAAGAACCCCACGGGTTTCGTAATCCAGCAGAGCCATCGATTGTTGAGCCAATTTCTCAATATGCTGTGTACTATATACAATCCCTATAACGGGGGGGGATTTCCTGACTTAGCCGAGATTCCTTCATAATCCCGTAATGTATATTGTATTGTTTCTACATTATTCATCGTATCCTGAGCCGTATAAAAAAGTATTTCAGCCACTTTACGGGCATGATATTGTACATACTCATCCGGATTCTGTACTAAATCTCTATAAATAGAACTTCCGGTTGTTTCCGGTGCATGATCAGTAAAGTCAATGGCAGGATAACGGAAGGTATCCCATCCCGCTACTATATTGTTGTTATAAAAAACAATATCTCCTATAATCAACGAATCGGTTCCGGCCGTTTTTATCTCAAACAGATATTTTGTATAATTAGAGGGTGCCTGAATGGTATATACTTTTTCCTGAAAACGGGAACAGAATTGTTGGTCTGACTGCTGGTCTATGGTAATCCATTTTTTCCCATCATAGGTTCCTTTAAGAGTCCACTCTGCCGGGTCATTAACCGGATTATTACCGGAAGAGTAAATCGTATAACTCTGAACAGGTTCTTTAAAATCCTGTTCAAATGTGAGGTAGTTAACACCGGATACGCCCTGATAAAAGGTCACCGGATCATTATCCAGTAATTCAGGAACATTCACAATACTTTTTTGCTGACAGGCACTAAACAGGCAAATGAAAGAAAATAGACTACTAGCTAACTTCATTGTAATTTAAAAATTGAAAATTAAAACATCTGTAATAGATTTAGGTATCCCTCTTTTAAAAAGAGGCGGAAATTACTAATTATTCTCTATGGGCCACCCGGATTTTATATGAAATTCAGGTCTACAG
>JAJBTP010000258.1 GCA_020860805.1 Tannerellaceae bacterium
CTTGATTGATGTGTTGATTATCGCTGCTTATCTGGTAGTAATGGTGGTAATCGGACTTATTTTGAAGAAGAAAGCTTCAAAAAATCTCGACTCCTATTTTCTGGGAGGAAAAACATTACCTTTTTATATGTTAGGATTATCCAATGCTTCCGGAATGTTTGATATTTCCGGCACCATGTGGATGGTTTATCTGGCATTTGTCTATGGCTTAAAGAGCGTTTGGATACCATAGCTCTGGCCGGTGTTTAATCAAATCTTTCTGATGGTTTATCTTTCTGTCTGGTTACGACGCAGTAATGTGTTGACCGGTGCAGAATGGATTCGTACCCGTTTCGGATATGGAAAAGGGGCCAACCGTTCTCATACGATTGTGATTCTGTATGCTGTAGTGGGCGTATTAGGCTTTCTTAGTTATGGGTTTATCGGTATTGGTAAATTTATGGAAATATTCTTCCCCTGGGAAGTGGTATCCCAATTTGTACCTTTTGATGTTGCACCGGAATATGTACCGCATGTATATGGTATTTTCTTTACGACTATAGCCACTTTCTATGTAATGCTGGGCGGTATGCTTAGTATTGTGTGGACGGATGTGGTACAATTTGCTATAATGACGGTTTCCGGTGTTGTAATCGCTGTAATTGCTATGATTAAGATTTCTCCGGAAATGCTTTCAGTGCATATTCCGGTTGGCTGGGATACACCTTTCTTTGGCTGGACCCTTGATTTGGACTGGAGTGGACTTATACCCTCTGTGATGGATAAAATGGCGGCAGACCAATATGGATTATTTACTATTGTTATAATGATGATGCTTTTCAAAGGTATCTTCCTGAGTATGACAGGTCCTGCTCCTAATTATGATATGCAGAAGATTCTGGCTTGTAAAAGCCCGAAAGAAGCGGCTTTGATGAGTGGTTCAGTTCCTGTTATCCTTTTAATTCCACGGTATCTGATGATTATGGGATTTGCCATATTGGCAATCGTATTCTTTAGTGAAGATTTCCGTGCCATGGGAGCTGCTGTTGATTTTGAAACCATTTTACCACGCGCTATTAGTGAATTTGTTCCGGTTGGTTTAGCCGCGGATTATTATTGGCCGGATTGCTGGCCGCTTTTATGTCGACCTTTGCTTCAACCGTGAATGCCGCTCCTGCTTACCTGGTAAATGATGTCTATCTGAAGTATATTAATCCGGAAGCATCCACTAAAACGCAGATTCGTGCCAGCTATCTGATTTCGGTTCTGGTGGTAGTTATAAGTACGGTTATTGGATTTTTTGTAGAAAATATTAATTCCGTACTGCAGTGGATTGTTTCTGCTTTGTATGGTGGATATATTGCTGCCAACTTATTGAAGTGGCATTGGTGGAGATTTAATGGTAACGGCTATTTCTGGGGAATGCTGGTAGGTATTCTGGCTGCCATGATTGTTTCTCAATTTTTCCCGAATACATTACCATTGTATTATTTCCCCTTACTGATGGCTGTATCTCTGATTGGTTGTATTGTAGGAACATTAGTTACTGAGCCGACTGACGAAGACACACTTATCAACTTCTATGTGCGTGTTCGTCCGTGGGGATTCTGGGGACCTATTGTCAAAAAAGCAATCGCACGTTATCCACAGGTAGAACGTAATAAAAACTTTAAACGGGATATGTTCAATGTGGTTATAGGAATCATCTGGCAGTTAAGTCTGACTATTATACCTATGTATATTGTAATCAAAGAAGGATTACCTTTATTTACTTCTATACTGGTTCTGGGTATTACGACTTTAATTCTGAAAAAGAACTGGTATGATAAGATGAATAAAGATGAAGAAGAATATACTAAAGTATTAGGGGAAATTCAGTTAGAAGAAAACAAATAAGTAAACTATTTATTACTTTTGTATTCTGTAAGATAGAGGCACGGACCACACAGATTTTATTTGTATGCTCCGTGCCCTTTTAATAGAGAGAATAAACAAAAAACAAAATGACAGATTTGAAGATTGTAGGGGCAGCTTTGCCCGGTATGCCCTGGGAAGAACGTCCGGCTGACTGCAAACAGGTGATGTGGAGATATTCAAAGAATCCGGTGATACCGCGGGATATTTTGCCTACTTCCAACAGTGTATTTAACAGTGCTGTTGTTCCGTTTAAAGATGGATATGCCGGTGTATTCAGATGTGATGATACCAGCCGTCGTATGCGTTTGCATGTCGGATTCAGCAAAGATGGAATCAACTGGGATATCAAAGAGGATAAACTGGAATTCCAGTGTGATGATGAAGAGATTGGTAACTTTGTATATGTCTATGACCCGCGTGTATGTTTTATTGACGACCGTTATTATGTAACCTGGTGTAATGGTTATTACGGTCCGACTATTGGGGTGGCTTATACATTTGATTTTGAAACGTTCCATCAGTTGGAAAATGCATTCCTTCCTTCCAACCGGAACGGTGTTCTTTTTCCTCGTAAAATTAACGGAAACTTTGCGATGGTAAGCCGTCCGAGTGATAACGGGCATACCCCGTTCGGTGATATTTTCTATAGCGAATCACCGGATATGGCATTTTGGGGTAAACACCGCCATGTAATGTCTCCGGCACCCTTTGAGGAAAGCGCATGGCAATGCATGAAAATCGGGGCAGGTCCGATTCCTATTGAAACCTCAGAAGGATGGTTGATGATTTATCATGGTGTATTGCGCTCCTGCAATGGGTACGTATATAGCTTTGGTTCGGCTTTGTTGGATTTAGACCAACCCTGGAAAGTCTTATACCGTTCACGTCCTTATCTGATTGCTCCGCAAACAGAGTATGAATGTATGGGCGATGTACCGAATGTAGCTTTCCCCTGTGCAGCACTGCATGACCCGGAAACACGTCGTATTGCTGTTTATTACGGTTGTGCGGATACGGTAACCGGGTTGGCGTTTGGATATATTGACGAAATCATTCGCTTTACCAAAGAAAACTCTTTATAATAAATAGAGGATAAAAATAATCAGCAGGTATTTTGTAAAGGAGTTAGTTCCTTACAGAATACCTGTTTTTTATGCTTTTTATGTATTCCGGGAAATGTTCACCGGCTTTGGATGATACAATAAATTCAGTACTAAAAGGCAACTATTTTTCTTATCCTATTGTTTTCTCTGAGATAAATCGTGTAGTAATAATTAAAACGAAAAAAGATGAAAACAGCGGATAATATTTCACAGAAGACCTCCGAGGAAACAAAAAAGAATATTCAGGAGTCTGAAAAAGAGAGAAATTCTCAAAAAGGAGGAGAACAAATAAAAAGTAATCCGGACAATATTTCCGATCCGGATGTCTCTTCAGGAGTATGCTAATGGTAGACAGAGTTAAAAAATCTCACATAAAAGGGATGGCGAACTAAAACTTCGCCATCCCTTTTTATTTTGTAGAGAAAAAAGATGATTGGAGCCATACTTACAACACTCTCCGTTTCATTAAATAGCTATCTTAAAAAAGAGTTTCAGCTACACCAGGATATCGCTGTGGTTAAACCTTATCATACCATTTCTTCTCAACACTCAGGCAACGAAGTCTACCTGTCTCTAATCCATATAGAACGTGAAACCGGTGCAGGAATATCCTTTAGCCGTAAAAATCTATCACCGGATTATTCGCAGCGGGGAGCTCCCGGATGGTTGTTAAATCTATATATTTTAATTGCAGCAGTTTATCAGGAAAAACAATATGAAGAATCTCTGCATATAATCTCAGCAGTTATATTATTTCTTCAGAATAAGAGTGTATTTCCGGTTCCATTAACCGGTACAACTTTAAGTCTGGAACCGGTTCACCTTTCTTTTACCGAACTCTCAAACATCTGGAGTATATGTGGAGGCCAGTATTATCCCTCTGTTGTTTGCCGGATTAGGACACTGGATATGAATACTGGTGAAGTGAAACAATTGTACCGTACCCTCACACAAACAGATGAACAATATGAAGAGAAATAAAACCTATTCCGTCTGGTTATCCATAACTATTGAACATGATTATTATGAATTGGATAAATGTCCGGTTGTCGTTCAGCCCGACAAAACTACCCATGCTTTTCTTCAAAAAAACGGATTGGTTTATAAAAAGAGATCCGGTAACACCTGGTATATTCTTTGGACCGGGGAGGAACCGGAAAAAATGATAGGATTACAGTTTGAAATAAAGCCTCTCCATCCCTCTTTCTATTATATAACAGAAGGCAAATCTGCCGGTATCCAGGGTGTTATGGGAATAATTCACGAATCTGCCAGCCCCGGTGTATGGCGAATTATACAAATACCCGTGTCTGCAGGTTCTGTGGTATGTCATATACCATCCCGCAAAATGTATTGGGAATGTATTGTATTCCTTCGGAAAGTAAGTATGCCCGGAGATAATTGGAGGATGAAAGAAAAGCGGGAACGGATATCTTTTACCCCGTTTGAAACAATAAAATGGAAAGATAATACAAGTGCTTTGAGGACACGTTCCACCGAAAAAAATAGAGATAAAAAACAAATATTCCTATGTTTTACAACTGGCTGACTGCCAGAAAGGAGGAGAACGGATAATCTATGATGTAGTTCCTTATCCTTATCCGGATAACTGGTCGGTAAACAATTCACCGGAAACGATAACCACCTATATTTATTTATAAATAAAAATGTAAAAGCTTATGTGTGCAATGAAAACACCCGGCGTATATATTGTGGAAAAAAATGCTTTTCCCAATTCCGTCGTAGAAGTAGCAACCGCAGTCCCTGCCTTTATCGGCTATACCGAAAAAGCAGCCAACGGTAATAAAACATTACTTAACAAGCCCTGGCGGATAACCTCCATGGCTGAATTCCGGTCGTATTACGGAGGAGCACCCAAACCCCGGTTTGAACTGGAAGAAAATGCCGTAGGAGGAAATTTATCTTTTAACGGGAAAACGTATCTGTTGAAACGTACAGATCCTTTTATTCTCTATTATAGTATGTTGCTTTTTTGTGCAAATGGAGGAGGGCCCTGTTATATTATTTCGGTTGGAGACTATTCCGGAGGAGTTGAAAAAGAGAAACTGGAACAGGGTATTTTACCTCTGATAAAAGAGCAGGAACCAACCATGGTGGTAGTTCCGGAAGCCGTTGTACTGGAAGATGCCAATGATTGTTATGCTTTACAGCAAGCTATCATGAAACATTGTGGTTATGAAATGAGAAACCGTTTTGCTTTACTGGATATCTATAACGGGTATAAAGACCGGAAAGACCCGGACGGAGATGTGGTAAGCCGGTTTCGGGAAAACATCGGAAGCGAATTCCTGGATTTTGGAGCTGCTTATTATCCCTGGCTCAATACCTCTATTGTTCAGGAAAATGAACTCAATTATGAGAATCTGAATATAGAACAGTTGAAAGAATTATTAGTAGCAGAATTAGAGCTGTTAGCCTTGCCGGATGCTAAAAAAGAACAAGTAAACGAATACATAGAAAGTCTGGCAGAAGGCCTGGGAGATGTCGAAAAAAGTACATTGCATAAAGTCCTTTCCCAGTTAAGCCCCTTATACCGGGATACTATGAAAGAAATGCGTCTGAGCCTGAATCTGCTACCTGTATCAGCAGCTATGGCAGGCGTATTTACCATGGTGGATAATACCAAAGGCGTATGGAAAGCCCCGGCCAATGTTAGTGTGGCTACAGCCATTAGTCCGGCTATTAATATCTCTCATGAAGAACAGGAAGATTTAAATGTACCCCTGAGTGGTAAATCCGTAAATGCCATCCGCACCTTTACCGGAGAAGGAATCAAAGTCTGGGGTGCCCGTACATTGGATGGAAATTCATTAGACTGGCGCTACATAAACGTACGCCGTACCATGATTATGCTACAGGAATCGGTCAAAAATGCAGCCCGGGCCTATGTGTTCGACCCCAATGAAGCCAATACCTGGGTAAATGCAAGAAGTATGATATCTAATTTCCTCAATGGAATCTGGAAACGTGGCGGACTGGCGGGAGCTGTTCCGGATGATGCGTATAGCGTACATATCGGACTGGGAGATACGATGACACCGGAAGATATT
>JAJBTP010000384.1 GCA_020860805.1 Tannerellaceae bacterium
TTGTACCGATTCAGCAAAAGAAATATTTTCTGCTATTACTTTTCCATCCATTGATAAGGTATAAAAACCATAATTTTCAACAGATAAATTAATAGAGAAAGTATACCATTGTTGCTGGTTGTATTCAGCTACTATCTGTGTTTGATATCCATTAGTAACTTTCACATTATTATCTGTATCCAAAATTAATCGTACCGGACGGTTTCCATATCTATCATTTATTTCCACATGTAACGGAGCTTCTGCAACTTCTTCTACATATAGTTTAAAACTAATTTGCTTTTTCTTAGCTGCTTCAAATATCCGGATAGTTTTCGCATAGTCATACGGGTCTTCATCTTTTAACCGGAGACTTTTATTTTTTGCTGAAGGAAAATCTACAACTTCAACTCTGGCCCATTGGGGAGAATAAATATTCCACCCGGGTAATTTTCCACTTGTCTCTACTGCATCAAAGTTATCATATATTTCCTTTTCTGTAGATATAACCTGTAGGGGTAATGGTACACGGCTCACCCATATATCCTCTTTGTTTACACTATAAGTTACCCACATGTCATTTCCGGGAGGTACTCCTTCGCCCTCTGTTATACCGCGTGTATAATTAGGACCAAAATCTTTCCAGCGGCCATAAAAGCGACGGGGAGGTACTTCTCCATGAATCACCCCCATATTATCAAATAATATACCATCATCACTACTGATTCCAATCAACGGATACCGGTATTCCTGTGTAGCAATGGGATTATATACCATGGCGTAACGGCCATCTTTCGTTTGTTGTCCCCAGTTTTTACCGCCAGCCATTATCAACGTTGGCATAATTTGTTTTTCAGACCAGGTCATCCCTTCGTCATCCGAAAGTGTAACATAGGATTTTTTCCAAAGTCCGACCAGTTTGCCATCTTTCCGGTGATAATAGGAAAAAGCCTCCAGGATATTAGTCGTATCTTTTAAGGTATAAAAACCATCCAACCCTTTATCTTCGTCCCACCATTGCAAAGTCTTCACTTTGTCATTTAATAAAGCATCACAGGCTGCTACGAAACCAGCATCTGCTGATTCTTTATAGAAAGGATAAGATGTATTAGATTGATTCCACCCGGTATGGCTACTGTAACGTATAAAATAAATAGGTCCCAGAGTCCCGTCTTTATAGATTTCCCGTACAACCCGGCCAATTCCTCCTTCACGGAAAGGCTGTTCGGTATGTCCATAGAAAGCCAGTGTCAGTAACCGTCCATCCGGCGCAGTATAAAATCCCATGCGTTGATGCATCATATAGCCTGTATATCCTTCGGGTATTTCCACACCAACCGGCGGTTCATATGGAGGGAAAAGCTGAATAGGTTTATTCCAGTTCCTACCATCTTTTGAGGTAACTAATAAAGTATGTACCGGTGGTTCATGCTCATTAACAGCACCACTAAGATATTGTAAAAAGAAAGTTTCATTCCAATAAGTAAGATTAGGAGCATGATTATAGGTAAAACCAAATCCATCTGCTTCATCCGGATTTGTCCGGTTAGCACGTACAACCTGAATATTCTCTGTTCCTATCAAATACCGTAAGCCTCCATCATGTACAGTAGGATTGGCTATTTCACCACCAATATAACGTACAGGTTCATATACAGAACTGGTTTGGCCATAACCAACGAAAGGAATACATAAAAAGAACAGATACAATAGAAGGTATTTTGTAAACATAGTATTTTGTTTTATGGGCTTAAATTTAGTGAGATTTTTACACTTTACAAATAAAAAAAGAGGCTGTCTAACCAGGCAGCCTCATCATATATGAATAATCACTCATTAATCATGACCTTCAGTCTTTACGATTTTATTGTACAGCCCCATAATTAACAGGGGTGCAGCCCATTGACCAACAAATAAGGCAGTATGCTTTTGTTTGAAACATTTCAAAGTCAAAGACGCAGCCATTGCAGCCAATGCTACAGTTAAATAAACACCTGATGGTATCTTAGATGTTTGCTTCTCAATCGCAATTGTTGCTTTTCCTTCTTTTGAAGTATTTAATGCCATAATTCTTATTTTTAGTGAATAACAACATTAAAACCTCTTCCCAAAGAGTTTGTTCCAACAGACTGAAATTTTTATTAAGTATTCACCTTTGACTATATTTATAAACGAAAAACGGAAGAAAATAACTATTTATTCTCCTCCGTTTTTATATTCTATCAGAACAAACTTATCGTTTTTTCTGTTGTTGCTGTTGTTTTTGTTGTTCAGCGAGTTTCTGTGCTTCTTCCAGCCGTTTCATAAAGCTGGCTTTCTTTACAGGACGCTTTTTATTCTCTTCCAGTTTAGCCAGCAATTTATCTTCGTTAATGATATAACGGAACGAAATAGTCTGTATAATAGTGATGAGAGTTGAGATAAAATAATAATAACTCAACCCGGATGCATTCTGATTAAAGAATACAAGAAACATCAACGGCATCATATACATCATTATTTTCATCCCCGGCATCTGCTGTTGCTGGCCTGTATTGGTCAACTCCATATTGTATTTGGTATACACAATATTAGTAAGCGTCATTAATAAACAGAATAAACTGATATGGTTACCGAAGTAAGGAGTAATAATAGGTATATATGCATTCCAACTAACAATAGCATCATACGTTGATAAATCCTGTGCCCATAAAAAACTCTGGTTTCTCAGTTCAATAGCAGAAGGGAAAAACATATACATAGCAATTAGAATAGGCATCTGAAGTAACATAGGCAAACAACCACTTATTGGACTGGCTCCTGCACTTGAATATAATTCCATCGTTGCCTTTTGTCTTTCCATTGCCTGTTCCTGTCCCGGATATTTGGCATTAATCTCTTCCACCTGCGGACGTAATACACGCATCTTGGCCGATGACATATATGATTTATAAGTCAAAGGGAAAAGGATTAACTTAACAATCAGAGTAAGAAGGAAAATAATCAATCCATAGCTACTGATAAAATTCCCTAAGAAATCAAAGATCGGAATGATAAAGAATTTATTAATCCAACGGAAAACAAATGCTCCCAGTGGAACCAAACGGTCCAGATTAAGTTTATCATCTGAAGAAAAACCTTTGTCATACGCCTTCAATAAGTTATATTTATTCGGACCAAAATAAAAAGTCAATTTCGAATCCTCACGTCCCTGTAAGTCAAAAGGTGCAGACGTAACTGTTCTCATTTTTTTCAGGTAAGGAGAATCTTCATACACTCTTGAATCCAAAGTAGTTGAAACAAATCCGGCTTCTGAAATCAGTACGGCAGAAAAGAATTTATCTTTATAAGCTATCCAATGAAGACGATCTGCAATCTGTTTTTCCTGATTTTTCAGTTCACTCAGGTTATCCACGTTATTCCCCTGGAATTTATAGTACAGACCGGAATACTGGTTCTCAAACTTACGTCCTTTTTCCTGCTGACGAATCATTTGCTCCCAGTTTAGGTCTAACGAAGTAGTCATGGGCGACAAAATTCCATTCATTCCATTTCCCCGGATAGTATAATCTACCCTATAATCATCCGGTCTCAATGTATAAATAAAATCAAGCGAACTACCTTCACCGGCATTCAAACGCATAATAACCGTATTCGGAGCATTTCCTCTGACAATTGAAAAATACAAATCGCCTGTATTAATAATACGGTTAGATGCTGTTACCAGCGTATAATCAAAGCGACTCTCATCTCCTTCGAAAAGAACCAGAGGTTGCTTATCATATGTCTGATAGTTTTTCAAACGGGCATATACAATCCGTCCCCCTTTAGTTGAAAAACGAAGTTCAACCAGTTCATTTTCTAATGTTACGGTCTCTTCCACTCCATCTACTGCCTGTGCAAAACCGCCAAACAGACTCTCCAACTGTACCGTCCTGGCCGAATCAGAAAGAGTAGATAAATCATTAAACGGATTATGTTGAGCCTCCACTGCATTCAACTCCTCATTTAAACGGGCTTGTTCTACAGCCGCTATCGAATCATAATAGCGGCGTTGTGCCTCCTGCTGTTCCGGAGTGGGGCGATTCCACCAGCTAAAAGTAAATAAAACGACTCCTATCAACAGGAATCCGATAATCGTATTTTTATCCATCTATCAATTAGTTTTATTATCAATCGCTGCTTTTACAAAGCTAACGAAAAGAGGATTCGGACTTACTACAGTGCTACTGTATTCAGGATGAAACTGAACACCTACAAACCAGTTCAAAGCAGGCATCTCTACGACTTCAACCAGATTGGTTTCCGGATTCTCACCGGTACATAACATTCCTCCTGCTTCAAATTGATCACGATACTGGCTATTAAATTCAAAACGATGGCGGTGGCGTTCCTGTATATTTTCTTTCTTATAGGCTTTATAAGCTTTAGAACCTTTCTTTAAAACACAATCATAAGCACCTAGACGCATGGAACCTCCCATATTGGTTACATTCTTCTGCTCTTCCATTAGGTCTATAACTTTATAAGGTGTATTGGTTTCCATTTCAGTTGAATTTGCACCTTCCAACCCTAATACATTTCTTGCAAATTCAATAACCATACACTGCATACCTAAACAGATACCCAGACAAGGTTTATTATTTTCACGGGCATACTTAATCGCTGTAAATTTACCTTCAATACCTCGTTGTCCGAATCCCGGAGCAATTACAATACCGTCCAGATCCCCCAGTTGCTCAATGACATTGGCCTCTGTCAGTTTTTCGGAGTGAATCATACGAAGTTCCAGTGTACGGTCATTATAAATAGCAGCCTGCAATAAAGACTCATCAATCGACTTATATGCATCCTGTAATTCCACATATTTACCAACAATACCTATTTTCACAGTTTCCGTAGCCTGTGCCTTCCGGTGCAGGAATTCTTTCCAGGCCTTCATTTCCGGAGTAGGCCCAACTTCCAGCCCCATTTTTTTTAGGACAGTTTCGTCCATCTTCTGCTCCTGTAATACCAAAGGTACTTCATAAATCGTTGGAACATCTATAGACTGAACAACAGCTTCTTCTGCCACATTACAGAACAAAGCTACTTTACGTAATAAATCCCTGCTTAATCTGCGCTCTGTACGCAAAACCAGAATATCCGGCTGAATACCTAATTCCTGCAATTGTTTTACAGAATGCTGTGTCGGTTTGGTTTTATATTCTTTGGCTGCAGCAATATAGGGTACATAGGTCAAATGTACACAGATACAATTTTTTCCCAATTCCCATTTTAGCTGACGCATACTTTCTATAAAAGGCAATGATTCAATATCCCCTACTGTACCACCAATCTCAGTGATAACAAAGTCAAATTTATTTTTTGAACCAAGTAACTTTACATTCCGTTTGATTTCATCGGTAATATGAGGTACTACCTGGACTGTTTTACCCAGATAATCACCTTTTCTCTCTTTTTCAATTACACTTTGATAAATACGTCCGGTAGTAACATTATTTGCACGAGTCGTAGGCACATTCAGAAAACGCTCATAATGCCCCAGATCAAGGTCAGCTTCATGTCCGTCGACAGTCACATAACATTCACCATGTTCATAAGGATTAAGAGTTCCCGGGTCTACATTAATATAAGGATCAAATTTCTGTATTGTTACACTGTAACCTCTTGCCTGAAGCAACTTACCTAATGAGGCGGCAATAATACCTTTTCCTAAAGATGAAACTACACCACCTGTAACGAAGATATACTTTGTATCAGCCACTATAAATCTTTTTATTTAATTATCAATTCGTTGTTACTTGCATTTACAAGGGTGCAAAGTTAGTTATTTAATTGACAACTGACAATTGATAATTGACAGTTCATTCTATCTTTGTAGTTAATTAGATTAAAAACGCCAGACATTCATCTTCAACCATATAACACCTCAACTTATTGTTTTTTTATAATTTTTAATTGTCAATTGTCAATTGTCAGTTGCCAATTCCGTAATTTTGAAGTTTGATTAAACAACTCGAAGGGAAAAATATGTATTTCAGGGATATTATCGGACAGGATGAAGT
>JAJBTP010000434.1 GCA_020860805.1 Tannerellaceae bacterium
GAGTTATGTGATTATACTCATTCTAAAGGAATGGATTTCACATCTACACCGTTTGATTATGCGTCAGCAGATTACTTAGAGCCTATGGTAGATTTTTATAAAATCTCATCTTCTGATTTGAGCAACCTGCCATTCATTCGGCATATCGCTAAGAAAGGAAAGCCTGTATATATGTCTGTTGGTGCATCTTACATTTCGGAAGTAGATGAGGCTGTTCGTATTTTAGTTGAAGAGGGTTGTCCAGATATTGTTCTTTTTCACTGTGTTTTGTCCTATCCTACCAACCCGAGTGATGCTAATCTGAGAATTATTGAAACTTTGAAGAGAATATTTCCTAATGTGAGGGTTGGTTTTAGCGATCATGTTGCTCCAGATGATACAATGATGACTCTTGCGGCGGCATATATGCTTGGTGCAGAAGTTATAGAGAAGCATTTTACATTGGATAAAACTTTACCTGGAAATGATCATTACCATGCTGGTAACCCAGAGGATTTCAGAAAGGCTATTGCAAACTTTAAGTGGATTGATACTGTATTAGGAAGTCCAGAAAAGACTGTATTGGAATGTGAACAAGTTCCTCGTAGGGAAGCCCGGCGTTCATTGGTTCTTACTCGCGATATGAAAGCAGGAGAGATTTTAAAGAAAGAGGATTTGATGCCGAAGCGTCCAGGGACAGGAATTTCACCGCAGTACACTGATATTGTTATTGGTCGCCAAATAAAAAGAGATTCGAAGGAAGACACCATCCTAACTTGGGATATGGTGTAAAGGAGAATATAAATGATTGAATTAGCGAGAAGACTTTACCCTATCTGTAGAAGCATAACGGGAAAAGGAGTAAGGGATACTCTTCACATGTTAAAAGAAGAGTATCAAGAGCTTCAACTTTGTGAAATTCCGTCAGGTACTAAAGTGTTTGATTGGACAGTGCCAAAAGAATGGAACATAAAAGATGCCTACATAGAAAATGATGATGGTTCAAAAATTGTTGATTTTCAGCAAAATAACCTTCATGTTGTAGGATACTCTCTTTCTATGAATGTATACCTGACATGGGAGGAATTGCAGCCATATCTGTATTCGTTACCAGAACAGCCTGATGCGATACCGTACGTAACTTCATATTATAAAGAAAGAAGCGGGTTCTGTATTACAGAGAATCAGCGTCGTGAAATGTCAAAAATAAAAGGGAAGTTTCATTGTGTAGTAGACAGTACCTTGGAAGATGGCGTGTTGAACTATGGAGAGATAATCCTTCCTGGAGAAACGGATAAGGAAATATTACTTTCAACGTATATTTGTCATCCATCTATGGTTAATAATGAGCTATCCGGACCAGTTGTGACTATCGAACTAGCAAAATGGCTTAAATCACTTGAAAACAGGCATTACACATATCGCATCTTATTCATTCCTGAAACAATCGGTTCGATTGCATACCTTAGTTTGCATAAAGACGAACTGAAAGATAAAATGGTAGCGGGATTTGTTTTGTCATGTGTTGGAGATGAGAGAACTTACTCTTATGTTGAAAGCAGGTATGGAGATACATTGACAGATAAGGTTATTCAGAATGTCCTGAAGTTCCATTATCCTGATTACAAAAAATACAGTTTTCTTCAGAGAGGATCTGACGAAAGACAGTACAACGCTCCTGGTATTGACTTACCGGTTTGTAGCATTTGTAGATCAAAATACGGAGAGTATCCTGAATATCATACCTCATTGGATAATTTTGACCTAGTAACAGAAAATGGTTTACAGGGAACGTTATCTTTGATGAAGAAGATTATTCTTGCATTGGAGCATAATAGGAAGTATAAGATAACGTGCTTCTGTGAGCCCCAGCTAGGTAAGAGGGGTTTATACCCTACAGTCAGCAGAAAGGGGTCTTCAAATTCTGTCAGAGCATTAACTAACTTTATTGCATATGCAGACGGAAGGAACGATTTGATTGATATCAGCAATATGATTGCTGAACCGATAGATGACTTGATCCCTATCGTAAAGAATCTGATGAAAGCTGGTTTAATAGAGACTGAGGAGGATGCATAAACATGAACGATTTGTATAAAGAACTTATAGGATCTGTTCCCATTGAAAAGGGTTCAATTGTGGAGGTCGCGTCTGATCTTTTGAGCGTAGGATTTATGTTTCGACAGGTTGGCGAAACATTTAACCCTAATAAATTGATAGATGTATTGTGCGAGGCTGTTGGAGAAGATGGAACTATCCTGATTCGTGCTTTTAACTGGGATTTCTGCCATGATGTTCCGTTTAATATCATGACTACCCCAAGCAAGGTTGGCAGCTTAGGAAATACAGCATCAAAGAGAAAGGACTTTAAACGCACCCAACATCCGTTGTATTCATGGTGGGTTTGGGGAAAAGAACAGAGCGTGCTGACAGGGATGGACTACAAAGACAGCTTTGAAGATGATAGCATATTTGGATATTTTGAAAAGAAGAAGGCTGTATTGCTGACTGTTGGAAATACCCAGGGACCGAGGCTGACGTTAATCCATCGAGCAGAACAACTTGCAGGAGAATCACATAGGTTTATTAAAAATTTCACTGGAGCCTATATTGATACCAACGGAAATGAAACAGTACGAACCTATAGTATGTTTGTGCGAGATCTCAAGTATAAGATGATTTTTAAGGAATATGAAGTTCTCGAACCAAAATTACAACAAAGAGGACTTCTAAAAACAGGAGAGGTAAACGGAGTTTATGTAAAAAAGATTCTTTTGCCGGAGGCTGTTGAAATGGTGCGCGAAGATATTTTAAGTGGGGAATCAAAGGAATATCTTTATTATGTTCCGGTTGATGAATAAGGAGGTTTTGATTATGAGCAGACAAGACATAACTGTTAAGTTACAGGAAATTTTCCGCGAGGTTTTTTATGATGATAACCTTGAAATCAGCGAAGATATGACCGCTGCTGCAGTAGAGGAATGGGATTCTCTTAACCATCTTACGCTGATTGCTACAATTGAAGATGAATTTAGCATGAAGTTTACATTGGATCAGGTTATGGGGATGAAAAACGTAGGAGAAATGATAAATGTAATAGAGAAGGCTCTTCAATAAAAAAACTGAGGGAAATGTCCTACCCTGTTGTGACACGAAAAGGACAAATCTAGTTATTAGGTGAAATAATTATGAATTCAATTCCTACTTTTCTGGAGCTAAAAAAATTAAGTCGTGAGAAAGCAACCGCTGGTTCAAACACTTATACAACATTTATTATGGGCGATTGTGCAACGCAGCACCTTGCGACAGCTATAAAAGGATACGCAGCCTATGATGCCATCAGCATGACAGTTTTTGATGCTGATTATGACATGGTGGATGCGCTGACAATCGACAGCAACTCCATTCTTTATACTTGCAACCCAGATTTTGTACTAGTATATTTATGTACAGAAAAGCTGTTGGAGAAATTCCAAAACAGCAAAGACAAAGAGAGTTTTGCTGAGACGGAGTACGAACGAATAGCAAGCTATTGGAGTTCCATAAGTGACCACATCCATACGAGTATTTTGCAGTTCTCGTTTGTTGAATATTCGGATGGAGTGTTCGGAAACTATGCTTTTAAAACTACAGAATCGTTTTTGTTTCAGGTAAGAAAGCTAAATTATCTCCTTTCAGTAGGTGCAAGCAGTAGAGGAAATGTGTATATCGTGGATCTAAATCAAATTGCGTTGCAATTTGGAATGGGGGATTTCCTAGATACCAGGCTGTACTATTCTGCGAAGATGCCCGTATCTCTAAAATGCCTGCCTTATCTTGCCAAGAATACAATAGATGTTATTTCTGCAATTATTGGGAAAACCAAAAAATGTTTGATCACTGATTTGGATAATACTTTATGGGGTGGCGTAATTGGTGACGATGGAATTCAAGGAATCCAAATAGGGGATCTTGGATCCGGCCACGCATTTGAGGATTTGCAACGTTGGATACTATCTTTAAAAGAGCGAGGAATTATTCTTTGTGTTTGCAGCAAGAACGATGAAGAAGTAGCTAAAGAGCCTTTTATTAAGCATCCAGAGATGGTGCTAAGTTTGGAAGATATATCGGTTTTCGTTGCAAATTGGGAAGACAAAGCTACAAACATTAGAAAAATTCAGCAAACATTAAATATAGGAATGGATAGCATTGTCTTTTTAGATGATAATCCCTTCGAAAGAAACCTTGTTCGGAGCATGATACCCGAGGTCACGATTCCGGAATTACCTGAGGATCCTGCCATGTACGTAAACTTCCTAAGAAGCCTAAACCTTTTTGAAACGGCATCTTATTCTGAGGCTGATAAAGAAAGAACGAAGCAATATCAAGCTGAAATGAGCAGGGTGAGCGCACAACAAAAATTTGAATCTTATGATGATTATCTACAAGATTTGTGTATGACAGCTGAAGTACATGAGTTTGATGAGTTTCATGTTCCGCGTATAGCCCAATTAACACAGCGGTCTAATCAATTCAATTTGCGGACGGTACGCTGCTCAGAAGAGGATATCCGTCGGCTAATAGAAGATCCTGGATTCATTACACGATATTTTATGCTGGAAGACAAGTATGGTAGCCATGGGCTGATCAGCATTGTAATTCTAAAAGAAGAAAATAAAGACGATTTGTTTATCTACAATTGGCTGATGAGTTGCAGGGTGCTTAAACGAGGAATGGAAGCATTTGTCATAAACACAATAGTGGACTTGGCGCGATCGGGTGGCTACAAGCGTGTCATAGGAGAATATATTAAGACACCAAAGAATAATATGGTAGCCAATATATATGAAGAGTTTGGATTTGGGAAAATAGATGATACGCACTTTGAACTGGTCGTTGACGACTATCTTCCCAAAGGAAACTTCATTAAAACGGAATGAAATTATTGGAGGATATTCGTATGATGAAGATACACCACATTGGGTATATTGTAAAGAAAATCGAAAAGGCAATATTGGCCTTTGAAGACCTTGGATATGTAAAGAAAGATGATACTATCTTTGATGAATATCGGCAAATCGATATTTGCTTCATGGAGAAGGATGGCTATTGCGTGGAACTTGTGTCACCAGTAAATAAGGAGTCGAGTGTTTTTGGCCTGCTCAAGAAGCTGGGAAATTCGGCATATCATATCTGCTATTCATGCCCAAACTTAGAAGATACTATTGAAAAGTTTACGCGGGGGGGGGGTATATTCAGTGGGAGCAGCCGCATGAAGCGCTTGCCATTGGAAACCACAGAGTTTGTTTCTTGGTAAATAGTTCGGTTGGGTTGATAGAATTGCTTGAGGAATAATTTATTATGCAAATATGTTAGCAGTTAGCTTAAGAGAGGACACAAAGCAGAAAATCCAACGTTCATCAGTTATGCATAATATTTGTGTGGTCAAGTAAGGTGCTTTTGTAAAAAGAGTAGAAGAATTGATAAATGAGTTTGAAGAAAGAATAACTGTACAATGATTTAAAGGCTCACAGGAATTTGCATTCACATATTTAGGCTTATGCAGACCTACATTTACATCCCCAATTCTATATACGAGGAAGTGGAGTAGTTGGCACTTGGGATTGATCAAGATAGAAAATATCAAATCTTTATAAGTTCTACTTATAAAGATCTTGTGGGTGCTCGTTCAAAAGTAGCAGAAACAATTCTTTCTATGTATCATTTGCCAATCGGCATGGAACAGTTTGATGCTTCAAATGATGAACAGTGGGCTGTGATTAAAAGGCACATTGATATGACGGATTATTATGTTCTGATCATTGGACATCGTTTTGGCTCAGTGATTGAGGACGGAGAAGACAAAGGATTGAGTTATACCCAGAAAGAATTTCGATACGCAAAAAAACGGGGTATTCCAATTTTGGTGTTTTGCCTGAGTGATTCAGTTGGTATACTTCCAAAATTTAGAGAAGAAGACTGGAAGGCACAGGCGCTAAAAGAGTTTAAAGAGGAGGCCAC
>JAJBTP010000161.1 GCA_020860805.1 Tannerellaceae bacterium
AAACCTGGACAAAATATGCTTTTGAATATTTGCAAGAGACTTAGAATTCACCCCTAACCCCTCTTAAGAGGGGAAAGTGCATAAAATCAACACCTTACAATCTTGCACCATTTAATACAGAAGTTGCCCAAAAAGTAGCGAATAAGAGAATGACAGCTCATTAGATTTGAAACCTATCTCTGCGTTATTCTGCGCTAATCTGCGTAATCAGCGTCCGCTACCTCTCAGACAACCTCATAAGTACAAAAAAATTCATATGCAGTTCCTCAGAACCTTCTTATTTTGCCAGATATCCACCGTCAACCGGATAATAGGCACCGTTACAGAAAGAGGCACGGTCACTACTCAGCCACAATACCAAATCCACGATTTCCTCTATTTTACCCAGACAGCCCATCGGATGCTTCTCTACCAGAAAATCATATTCTTCCTTATTACTGGTCAGCCCCTTTGTCAGGCTGGTTTCAACGAAACCCGGACCTACCGAATTGGCACGGATATTTTGCTGGCCATATTCCAGCGCTACATTCTTAGTCAACCCAATCACCCCATGCTTGGCAGCCACATACGCACACGAACCGGCAAACCCTACTTCTCCCAGGATAGAAGCCATGTTCACAATCACACCACCCCCCCCCGCTTTTCAGCATTTCAGGAATCTGGTAATGCATACCATAAAATACACTCGAAAGATTAATCCGGATTACTTTATCCCATGAATCAATAGGATACTCACCAATCGGAGCATTAGCACCCCCTATGCCGGCATTATTAAAAGCAATATCCAGTTTGCCGTATTGTTTAACCGTCTGTTTAACCAGGTTTTCACAATCAGCCGGGCTGGAAACATCTGCTTTTACAAAAATAGCATCACCACCTGCCTCCTGAATAGCCCGGGCAGTGGCTTCCCCATGATCTACCACTATATCCGAAACCACCACTTTAGCACCTTCCTGTGCATAGAGTTTAGACATAGCTTCCCCGAAACCGGAACCCCCTCCGGTAACGATAGCAATTTTTCCTTCTAACTGTTTCATTTCGTTTATTATTAAAATTCTCTCTATATAATAAACGAATGAGGTAGAAGGTTTAGTATCAAAC
The DNA here is from genome assembly GCA_020860805.1 of Tannerellaceae bacterium. Classification (GTDB taxonomy): domain Bacteria; phylum Bacteroidota; class Bacteroidia; order Bacteroidales; family Tannerellaceae; genus UBA4116. Next base: position 1,102 of record JAJBTP010000161.1, read on the forward strand.
GGGCTTATTTTTTTCCGATACAATAGTAGGTAAAACCATTTTCGGTTAGTTCCCTCGCGTCATAAATATTACGTCCGTCAAACACAACCGGTTCCGACATCAACTTATGTACAACCCGCCAGGAAGGCAGGCGGAACTCTTTCCATTCAGTGAGCAGCAAGATAGCATCCGCTTCTACAACCGTATCATAAATATCTCCGGAATAATGAATCTTATCCCCAAAAACACGCTTCGTCTCCTCCATAGCCGCAGGGTCATATACCCGCACCTCACACCCGGCATCCAGTAATTGCCGGATTAATACCAGCGATGGAGCCTCCCGGATATCATCCGTTTCCGGTTTGAAAGCCAGTCCCCAGACAGCAATCCGTTTGCCGGACAGAATCCCATTATAATACGTACGAAGTTTATGGAATAAAACAGATTTTTGCTTTTCGTTCACCTCTTCCACCGCTTTCAGGATACGCATATCATACCGGTTTTCCGCAGCGGTCTGAATCAACGCTTTCACATCTTTGGGAAAACAGGAACCCCCATACCCACAGCCGGGATAAAGAAACCGGTTGCCAATCCGCTTATCCGAACCAATCCCTTTCCGGACCATATTCACATCAGCCCCTACCAGTTCACACAGGTTTGCCATGTCGTTCATAAAACTGATACGGGTGGCCAGCATGGCATTCGCTGCATATTTAGTCATTTCTGCGGAAGGAATATCCATAAAGATAACCCGGAAATTATTCAACAGGAAAGGACGGTACAGGCGGCTCATCATCTCTTTGGCCTTCTCCGTTTCCACCCCTACAACAACCCGGTCGGGACTCATGAAATCTTTAATAGCAGCCCCTTCTTTCAGAAACTCAGGATTCGAAGCAATATCAAAAGGAATCGTAACCCCCCGTTTAGCCAGCTCACCGGCAATGGTCTGTCTGATTTTTTCAGCCGTACCCACCGGAACAGTACTTTTGGTAACCACCAGCAGATACTGATTCATATAGCAACCAATCTCCTTCGCAACAGCCAGTACATGCTTCAGGTCAGCACTCCCGTCTTCATCCGGAGGCGTACCTACCGCACAAAACAGCACCTCAATCTCAGGTAAAACCTCCTGTAAATTATAGGTGAAATGTAACCGCCCGGCCTGCGTGTTACGGGTAACCATTTCCTCCAGGCCCGGCTCATAAATGGGAATTATACCCTGTTTCAGTCTACTGATTTTTGATTCATCAATATCCACACAGTACACCTCCGTTCCCATCTCTGCAAAACAGGCACCGGTTACCAATCCCACATACCCACTTCCTACGATTGCTATTTTCATCTCTTCTTATCTCTATGAATAAATGCAAAGATAAAATTTATTCATTAAACATACCGAACGGTATATTTGAATTAAAGAAAAGAAACCCGTACCTTTGCAGGCCATTAAAACGTTGAGAGTGAAACGGGTTCTTTTGATATATGGGAAATACTTTGTTCTGATACTTTATATAGCCTATTATGGAAGTATCCTTTTCTTTTCACATCTGCATATAGATGAGAGCGGAATCTATACCCATTCACATCCGTTTCAATCCTCCCGGGAAAACGAACCCCATCAGCATGATTCGTCTCCTGCACTACAACTAATAAACGATTTATCTACTTTCCAGATAGATGGAAACGGGATAGAAATCTATTCCATCCATCGTTTTATTCCGCCTGTCCTGAACGTAATCTGCACTACTGATACAGCAGCTAATACCACATCCTGTTTTACTCGCTATTCCCTGCGAGCCCCACCGAAAGAACATATTTCTACCGCTGCTTGAGGTTTGCAAGCTGGAGTATAAACAGAAACACAGATTTTCTATTTAAAGAAAAAGAAAATATTCTTCTGCGTCAATCTGTGTGCTCTGCGTAATCTGCGTCCCCTATACGCTTTATCAGAAAACAAACGACTAAACAAACGACTTATAAAATTATCAATGAATAAATATCTATCCATACTGATAGGTGTATGCTTATGTATACCTGTCTTACAAGGTGCGGAAACACCCACATTAAACCCTTCAGACGCCAACATTGTAGGACATATCCTGGACAAAAGAACAGGCGAACATTTATCCTATATGAATATTTTCCTGCAAGGTACTACCATCGGAACCATGACGGATGCCACAGGACATTATTACCTGAAAAACCTGCCGGAAGGTACTTTCACCCTGGTGATGAAATCCGTAGGATATAAAACAATTGAAAGAAAAGTAACCCTCAAAAAAGGAAAAACAATTGAAATCAACCTGGATGCCGAAGAAGATGTCATTGCCCTGGACGGAGTGGTCGTTTCGGCCAACCGGAACGAAACCACCCGCCGCCTGGCCCCTTCACTGGTCAATGTATTGGATGCAAGAGTTTTTGATATCACCCATTCCACTTCATTGGCCGACGGATTAAATTTCCAGCCGGGTGTACGGGTCGAAAATAATTGCCAGAACTGCGGATTCCAGCAGATACGCATTAACGGCCTGGAAGGCCCTTATACCCAAATCCTGGTAGACAGCCGTCCGATATTCAGTGCCTTAACAGGCGTATATGGTATTGAGCAGATTCCGGCCAACATGATTGAACGGGTAGAAGTGATGCGGGGAGGAGGTTCCGCCCTGTTCGGTTCGTCGGCAATTGCCGGTACGGTCAACATCATCACCAAAGAACCCCTGCGCAACTCAGCCCAATTCGGACGCTCGCTGACCATGATAGGAGGCTCACGCCCGGACAATAATACCACCCTGAATGCTTCCCTGGTGACCGACGACCATAAAGCCGGGATTTATATTTTCGGCCAGAACCGCCAGCGCGCTTCTTACGACCACGACGGCGACGGATATACGGAGTTAGGAAAACTGGAAGCGAAAACCGTAGGGCTCCGTTCCTATCTGAAAACCAGTAACTATTCTAAAATAACCCTTGAATACCATTCCATCTCAGAGTTTCGCCGGGGGGGGTAACCTGTTGCACCTGCAACCGCACGAAACCAATATTACCGAACAAACCGACCATAACATAAACGGCGGAGGGCTGAAATACGATATTTTCACCCGTGATTATAAACACCGCGTCAACATCTATACATCGGCCCAACATACCAACCGGAAAAGCTACTATGGAGCCGATTTCAATGAAAATGCCTACGGACGGACAACCGATTTGACCTTTGTAGGAGGAACCCAATACTCGTATGAGTCCGGCCATTGCCTCTTTATGCCGGCCGAATTCACCGGAGGAGCCGAGTTTACCTACGATGATTTGCAGGACCAGATGTTAGGGTACGGCCGTGTGATTGACCAGACAGTACGTATCGGAAGTTTATTTCTGCAAAACGAATGGCGCAATGCCCGTTGGAGTTTCCTTATCGGAGGCCGGCTGGATAAACACAACCTGATTAAAAATGTCATTCTCAGCCCACGTGCCAATATCCGTTATAATCCGACAGTCGATATCAACCTGCGTCTTTCCTATTCCAGTGGCTTCCGGGCACCCCAGGCATTTGATGAAGATTTACACGTAACAGCGATGGAAGGAAGTGTAGCCCTGATTCGCCTGGCTGAAGATTTAAAAGAAGAAAAATCCAATAGCCTGAGTGCTTCGGCCGACTTCTATAAAACCTTTGGAGCCGTGCAGACCAATTTCCTGGTAGAAGGATTTTATACCGACTTACGCAATGTCTTTGTGATAGATAAAATAGAACCGGACGAGGAAGAAGAGATAAACGAAGACCTCGAAGAGAGTCTGACCTGGGAGCGGCGTAATGCCAAAGGCGCAACCGTAATGGGTATTAACCTGGAAGCCAAAGCAGCCTACGCCTGGATACAGATACAGGCAGGAGCCACTATCCAGCGGAGCCGGTACAAAGAGCCCGAAGCCTGGAGTGATGATGAAAACTATATCCCTCAGAAGAAAATGTTCCGTTCGCCGGACTTCTATGGCTACTTTACATCCACCTTCAACCCGGTAAAGCAGTTAAACATTGCACTGCCCGGAACCTATACCGGCAGTATGCTCATGCAACACAATAAAGGCTATATCGAATACGACAGGGATGAAAAAACACCCGGATTTTTTGATATGAATGTCAAAGTCTCCTATGATATACCCGTTACCAAAGCAGTCACCATGTAAGTGTACGGAGGCGTACAAAACCTTTTTAACGCTTTCCAGAAAGACTTTGATAAAGACGAGCTCCGGGATTCCGGCTATATTTACGACCCAACCCTCCCCCGCAGTTATTTCATAGGATGCAAATTCAACTATTAACCCCCCCCTAAAGAGACTGTGTAAAAACTAAACTATAAAATCGAAAAAGTTACAACGAGAGTTTTTACACAGGCTCTGGAGAGGGGTTAGGGGTGTGTACCGATATAATTATAGTAATTACTGTCTGTTCTAATGCGATTCCCAATCAAGTTGGGAATGAAATCTGTTTTTTTATTCTTTCTTTAAGTTGATGACATTGGCGAGGACGATATGCCGGACAATGGGAGACATTCTTCTCATCAGAGAATATTGAAAAACAGAAGTGCCAGAATGCGCCACCCTAAAAATAAGAGAGCAAGGTAAACAAGGGCAGCCTTTAATAGAAAATTTAAAAGTTTTCTACCCTTTGCTTCCGGTGTACTCATCTGGAGTCCTATCCAGGAAGCGCCGGCAAACAGCACCGGTATTCCAAACCAATTATATATAATAGCATCGTATTCATCAATATCACGAATCCCTCCTATCAAATACAGCAGGATAGTTACTCCTATAATCCCATAAGCCAGTTTTTCAACATTATCAAACTTCATTGTTTAAACGATTAAGTCTTTGTTTCTCCACAAATATAAATATATATC
>JAJBTP010000522.1 GCA_020860805.1 Tannerellaceae bacterium
ATTCTGTATTGTCAGTTTAAAAAAGTTACTACTATGGAGCAAATGATTTTAGTTATAGCTGGAGCAGCTATATTTCTGATCCTGGTTTTCTTTGGGATGCTGGCGTCCTTTTACAAGAAAATTCCACAAGGTAAAGCGATTCTTCGTACGGGTGTAGATCGCACAAAAGTCGCTTTCAACAAGGGTATGTATGTAATCCCGGTATTTCACAGAATGGAGATTATGGATATCTCTCTTAAAAAGGTACAGATTGAACGTCTGCAACATGATGGATTGATTTGTAAAGATAATATCCGTGCTGATATTAAAGTAGCCTTCTTTGTGCGGGTGAACAAATCAGTGAATGATGTTATCAATGTAGGACAATCTATAGGGTGTGAACGTGCAAGTGATATTTCTACGCTGAAAGATATCTTTGAAGCTAAATTCTCGGAGGCCCTGAAAACAGTAGGTAAGAAATTTGATTTTATCGAACTGTATGAAGCCCGTCGTGAATTCCGTGATGAAATTATAGATATCATTGGTACGGATTTGAACGGCTATGTCCTGGATGACTGTGCGATTGACTACCTGGAGCAGACAGACCTGAAATTCCTTAGCCCGGAGAATATCCTTGACTCAGAAGGTATCCGTAAGATTACAGACCTGACAGCTGCACAGAATGTAAAAGCAAACCTTATCCGTAGAGATGAAGAAAAAATCATCAAAAAACAAAATGTAGAAGCACGTGAGGCTATTCTGGAACTGGAACGTCAGCTGGCTGAAAAAGAAGAGAAGCAAAGACGTGAGATTGATAATATCAAGTCACGTGAGGAAGCAGAAATCCAGAAAGTAAGAGAAGAAGAACGTTTGAAATCGGAAAGTGTACGTATTAATACAGAAGAAAGTCTGGCTATTCAGGAAGAAAACAAACAGCGTCAGATTGTAATTGCTGAAAAAAATAAACAACGTACAGAAGTTGTAGAAGCAGAACGTGTAGAAAAAGACCGTGCCCTTGAACAGACTGAACGTGAACGTATTGTAACCTTATCACAAATTGATAAAGAACGTGCTATTGAGGTTGAAAAGAAAAATATTCAGGATGTAATTCGCGAACGTGTACAACTTGAAAAAGGGGTAGTAGAAGAACAACAGAATATCAAGGATATTGAAGCCTTCCGTAAAGTAGATCGTGACAAACAGGTAGGTATAACTATGGCGGCTCAGGAAGCAGAAGAAAGATTAATCCAGACTGTTAAACAGGCTGAAGCCGATAAAATGGCAGCAGAAGAAAAAGTGAAGAAGTTGCTGATTGATGCCGAAGCACAGAAAGAGGCATCCGCTAAACAGGCTGAAGCCCGTAAAATTCTTGCAGATGCGAAAGCACGTGAAGATGCAACGTATGGTCTGGCTGAAGCGGAAGTAATTAAAGCAAAAGCGGAGGCAAAAGAGCAGGAAGGTATGGTTGAGGCTAATATCATCGAACGCAAAGCAGAAGCCAGAAAGAAAGAAGGCTTAGTAGAAGCTGAGGTAGCTAAGGAAATTGGATTGGCTGAAGCAGAGGTAACAAAAGAAGTAGCGTTGGCAAAAGCGGTAGGTGAGGCAAGCATTATAGAAAAGACTGCATTAGCTGAGGCAACGGGTATTGAAGCCAAAGCAGAAGCCAAACGTAAAGAAGGTCTTATCGAAGCCGAAGTAACCAAAGAAAAAGCGTTGGCTGAAGCAACCGGTATCGAAGAAAAAGCCGAAGCAATGAAAAAAAACTGGATGGTGTTGGAAAAGAACACGAAGAGTTCAAGCTGGCTTTGCAGAAAGAAAAAGATGTGGAACTGGCACAGATTCAAATCCAGAAAGATATTGCGGATGCACAGGCCACTGTACTGGCAGAAGCTCTTAAAACTGCTGATATTGATATCGTGGGTGGTGAAACTATGTTCTTTGAAAATATCGTTAAACAAATCTCTAACGCAAAAGGATTTGACCGTCTGGTTAACGAAAGCGAAAACGTAAGTCAGATTAAAAATGCTATCCTGGGTGAAGGAGGTAATAATGGTGAACTATTCGACAGAATCCGTAATATAGCCAATCGTTTAGGTGTCTCTACGGAAGATATTAAAAATCTTAGCATTGCAAGTCTGATTCTGAAAATGCAGTCACAGGCTGTAAATGATGAGGATAAAAGTTTGCTAAGCAATCTGATGAAATTGTCTAAATCAATGGGTATTTCAGGAAAGAAACTGTAACTCCCTATTTCCCTGAAAAGTAGCAAACTTACTGGTTACATACGCATGAAGGGAAAGAAAAGACTTGGTTTTTAGATTAATAATTTGAATATTTTAGTTGGGACGTAGCCATTTGGCTACGTCCTCTTAAAAACTATTTGACCTAAACCTGCCGCAATCAAAGTAAAAAAACAAAGAGAATTATGCCAGATAAAAAATAGAAACGTTGGAAGCCGGAACGTATGAGATTATCAGAAAACGTTTGCAGGCACAGAAAGAGGATTTGGTAAACCGTCTGAACGGCCTGAATGAAGCCCGGAAAGAGGTTTTTGCCTCTACAGATTTTACATTGATAGCCAACCAACATATCTCTACCGATAATAATTGTGTCGCACGGGGTATTATGGCTCTGGGTAACCTGTGTATCTTTGGTTATAATGTGCATTTTGGTTTGCGTTCGGATATTCAGTTGAGTGATGTATTCAGTATTTATAAACTGGAAAACAATCAGTTTATACCGGAATCCCTTGACCTGATTAATGATCCGGTTTTTATTAACGATTACAAAAACCTTTATAAATATTACAGGGATTCTATTTTTTCCAAGTTTCGGAAAACGGAGAATTATGTATATATGATTTTTCAGACCACTAAAAATGGTGATCTGAAAGCATTTAAGTGGCTGATAAAAGATAATCAGTTAATTTATCAGGATGATCGTAGCATCCATGAGGTGGTAAAAGCACCTCAACATGAATTCCAGTGGATCAAAACAACTCTGGAAGACCGTCGCCTGGGAGAGCACCCGCATGTATCTATTCTGGATAAAGTTCTTATTGAAGCTGTAGGTGGCGATATTACATTTAAAGTGGAAGACAATACCCATTCCGGCAAAGGTATTTATGCTGAGGTGGTTGAAAATAAAGATCAGCAGCTGGATGATGCTGAATATTACTATGCAGATTTGGGGAATCTGATACTGGTACGAATCAAACCTTATCAGGAAGATTTCCGTGCTTTTGTATTTAATACCCGTACCCGGGAGGTTTTAAATATAAAAACGTTGAATGACTCCGGTATTTTGCTGCCGGATAATCATGGTGTCATTTTTCCGAATGGTTACTACCTGCAAAACGGAGAGTATAAAATTTTTGAAAATGACCTGACCAATCTGGAATTTATGCGTAAAGTGGCTTCTCCCAACGGGGAAGACTTTTTGTATGTATTCTACCAGTACCAGACGAATACCTATGTATTAATGTCGTATAATATTATCCGGCAACAGGTAGAAACTCCAATTATCTGTAATGGTTTTACCCTGTTTGATGATGGTTCACTTATTTTTTTCCGGTCGGAGAAGGAAGCTACCCGCCACCACCAGGTTCAGATATGGCAGACTCCTTATCCGGTGGAACTAAAAGAAAATACCGAACAGCAGGATAATATCCTTTATAAGATCGGAAATAAAGATATTGTGAAGGCGATGGCTGAATCCCAGGAAGTAATCCATTTGATAAACAAAGAGGATACGTATGAGGGATTGTATGAAGACATCATGAAGAAATCCAATGATGTCGTCGATTCATATTTCTAGATATCCGATGAAAAGACCGGAGCCTTGTCGGTACCACTTTTGCAGATAAAAGATATAGCCAGTACGGCAATTGATGAATTTATTAAGGTTAAAGAACAGAAAAGACACTCGGTACAGACCTTACAACAAACGAAAGAAAAGGTAGATAACCTACTGCTGACTGTACGGAATGCCCGTTTTGACTCACTGGAAATGCTGGTGAAACTCTTAGCGGAAACCCGGAAAATGCAGGGAGAAGTTATCGAACTCAACAGCCTGAAGTATATGGATACGGAAGCTGTAGAGGAACTAAAAAGTGTTTTGCAATCTACAGCTGCTAAATTATCTGATAAAACGGTTGAATACCTTCTCCGGCAGGAGGCTTTAATTCCGTATGAGGAAAAAGTAACAGAGCAACGAAGTGCTGTTGATTCGGTAACCAAAGTGATTGATGCCAACAAAATAGAAGAAAACTGTAAAGCTATTTCCGGTGAACTGGAGTTGCTGATAGATATTCTGAATAGTCTGAAAATAGATGATACTACTCAAACTACCCGGATTATAGAAAAGATATCACTTATTTTCTCTTCTCTGAATGAAGTCCGTGCCCAGTTAAAAAGAAGGTAGACTCGTTAAAGAGTAAAGAAGCTGTGGCCGAATTCCGTGCTCAGCTGACTTTGTTGGAACAAAGTATTGTTAATTATCTGGAACTTTCTACTACACCGGAACGGTGTGACGAATATTTTACCAAAGTAAGTGTACAGGTAGAAGAACTGGAAAGTAAGTTTGCAGACTTCGATGAGTTTATTATGGTAGTGGCCGATAAACGAAACGAAGTTATCAAAGCGTTTGATGCCCGTAAGGCTCAGTTGATTGAACAGATTAACAGACGTACTTCTTCTCTGGAACAGATTGGTCTGCGTGTGTTGAAAAATGTTGAGAATAAAGCACAGACCTTTAAAACCAAAGAAGATATACAGGCTTTTTATTCTACTGATTTGATGGTAGATAAAGTGCGCAAACTGGCGGAAGATTTACGGGGGTTAGGGGATGTCTCGAAAGCGGAAAATCTGGAAAATAGCCTTAAAACTTCGCTGGAAGATGCACTTCGTATCCTGAAAGATAAAACGGAGTTATTTGTAGATGGTGAAAATATTATTTCACTGGGTAACTATAAATTTGCCGTTAATAAGCAGGCTCTTGACCTGACGGTGGTACGCCGTAATGACAGGCTTTTCTTCCATCTGACAGGTACTAATTTCTACCATCCGGTTACGGACGAAGCGATTAACCGTTACCAGGATATCTGGGAGCAGGAAGTCGTTTCGGAAAATAATAGTGTATATCGTGCCGAGTATCTGGCTTATCTGGCTTTCCGGGAAAGTTTGGAAAAGAAAGAATTTGATGTCCGGGAGTTTATTCAGCAGAAAGTAGAGCAAAGTTATTCCGAATCTTATCTGAAAGGAGTACACGATCAGGATGCAATAGAAATATATGAAAAACTGGCAGTAGCTACTAACCAGTTGGGCGTACTTTCATTTGCACCCCGGGTACGGGTGGCAGCTCAGCTATTTTGGAATAGTGTGGATGAAAAGGAGAAAGAGTTGTTGTATAAACTGATTCTTTCAGCGAATAATGTCCTGAAGGCTTTCCCTGAATCCAACAATTACCGGTATGTATTGCAACAGATAGAAGAACTTTATAAGGCATGGAACAGACATTTTAGTCTGGATGATGTACAGCCTGAACAGGTGGCAGATTATTTATTCCGTGAGTTTGCCGGCAATCATTCTTTTACTATCAGTGAGCAGTCTAAATTACTGGAAAAAGAGTTTACCGGTTATCTGAAAAGCAAGAAATTATATGATAGTTTTAACCGGGATGTATCCGATGAAACTTTTGGTTCGGTAGAACGTTTTTATCTGGTCCATAACTGGCTCTCTTCTTTTATTAGCCTGGCTGATAAATATGAAAAATATAGAAAATACATAGGAGAAACAGCTTGTATCCTTTTACTGCGTAATCATACCTTTGAGCTGGTAAAAGGAACCGACCGGATTGTTATTGAAGACCTGCGTGGTTCTCACCCGGTAATTATAAATAATATTTATTCGGTAGATTATCATGATTTTATCCGGAAAATGGATTACTTTATTAC
>JAJBTP010000077.1 GCA_020860805.1 Tannerellaceae bacterium
TTTGTAGACATTATCTCTTTTCCTGGGAAAAAATGCATGGAAGTCTGATTTTTTCTGAAGCTACCGGATAGGATGGATTTAAAATTTTACTTTTTGTCATACTTAACAATATAATAAGTAGTAAACACGTTTTACTATTACGGATAATTCCTATTTTTGTGGTATTAAAAATAACAAAGTGTCGCTATTGTAAATCTAACAACTTTCAATTATGAAGGCTCTTGTAAAACTTCGCCCTGAGAAGGGAATCTGGATGGAAGAGGTACCCATTCCCCAACCAGGAATCAATGACGTCTTAATTAAAATTCGTAAGACTGCTATTTGTGGGACTGACCTCCACATTTATAAATGGGATGACTGGTCACAGCGTACTATTAAAACTCCTATGGTAATCGGGCACGAATATGTTGGAGAAATAGTAGAAATAGGAAAAGGAGTCCAGAATATCAAAATCGGCGAACGTGTAACCGGCGAAGGTCATATCGCCTGTGGTTATTGCCGGAATTGCCGGCGTGGAAAGAAACATGTATGCCAGAATACAGTTGGAGTCGGAGTGGACTGTGACGGAGCCTTTGCTGAATATCTATGTGTTCCTGCTGAAAATGTTGTTAAACTGGATAACCGTATCAGCGACGATATGGCTGCTATTATGGATCCGTTTGGGAACGCTACCCATACAGCTTTATCTTTTCCTCTTATCGGCGAAGATGTATTGATTACCGGAGCCGGTTTAATTGGTTGTATGGCAACAGCTATCTGCCGGTTTGTGGGTGCCCGTCACGTAGTCGTCAGTGACCTGAGCGAGTATCGCCTGAACATTGCCCGTCAAATGGGAGCTACCCTTACAATTAACCCAACCAAAGGAGAAACAGTACGGGGTGCGATGGAACAGTTGGATATGCAGGGTTTCGATATCGGGCTTGAAATGTCTGGTTCACCTATTGCCTTCAACGAAATGATAGATAATATGTATAATGGTTCCAAGATTTCCTTATTGGGTATTCTGCCTAATAACACAAATGTAGACTGGAATAAAATTATATTTAAAGCTCTTACTTTAAAAGGGATTTATGGACGTGAAATGTGGGAGACATGGTATCAGATGAAGCAAATGCTTATTACCGGTATTAATCTGGAACCTGTTATTACACACCGGTTTAATATCGATGATTTCCAACAGAGTTTTGATGTAATGGAAAGCGGTAATTGTGGAAAAGTAATTCTCGAATGGTAAAAGTATTCGTAGTAATTGCTTTTTGTGACTGACTGTTAATCATATGCAAGGTCTGGGGTTACAACTGTAGTTCCGGACCTTGTGTAATTATATATTTCCGGACCGGAAAAGTTTCTACTTTTGTAAATATGTTTACAGTAATCGGAATTATGTTTTTGGGGGTAGCTATAGGGTATCTCTTACGGAATCTGAAGGGAATAGAATTATTATCAAAGTCTATTTCCTTAACTATTCTTCTGTTGCTTTTTTGCTGGGTATTTCAGTAGGAGGAAATCCGCAGATTGTTTCCAACTTAACAGCTTTGGGAGGGCAGGCGTTTTTGCTTGCTTTTGCGGCAACGCTGGGAAGTATCGTTGCTGCCTGGATAGTATATCGTTTTTTTCTTTAAAGGAAAAGGATTATGAAAGGTAGCTTAGGAGTTGTCGGATGTTTTTTTCTGGGATGTTTGTTAGGGTGGAAAGGCGTTTTTTGGGAAATTTTTCAGGAAGAGAATCTTACCCTGTATGTATTATATTTTCTTATGATTCAGGTAGGAATGAATATCGGAGCGGATAAAAAGCTGAAAGAAGTTCTGAAAACGTTGCGTCCGAAATTATTGCTGGTTCCGTTAGCAACGATTATAGGGACTCTGGGGTTTACAGCATTTGTTAGTTTTTTCATTTCGGGATGGTCGGTGTTTGATTGCCTGGCTGTAGGAAGTGGATTTGCTTATTATTCCCTTTCTTCTATTTTAATTACTCAATTTAAAGAACCTTCTTTAGGTTTACAGGTAGCTACGGAGTTGGGAACAATTGCGTTGATTGCTAATATTATGCGTGAGGTGATGGCTCTATTAGGAGCACCCTTATTTGTTCGTTGGTTTGGCCGGTTTGCTCCCATTTGTGCAGGTGGTGCCACAACGATGGATACTACACTGCCAATTATTACCCGGTATTCGGGAAAAGACCTTGTATTTGTTGCTATTTTACATGGAATTATTGTGGATTTAAGTGTCCCTTTTCTGGTCTCTTTTTTCTGTTCTTTTTAGTCTCCTTTGAATTGACGAAATATTTCTTTAATTGCTTGTTTGATTTATCTATTTCACATACCTTTGTGTGCGGCTGAAATGCCCTATTGTTTAGCGGTGAAAAAATAATTAATATTAAGTATATAATTAAACTTTAATCTTATGTGGTTACTTAATTCTTCTATCGGGAAGAAACTGATAATGAGTGTATCAGGTCTCTTCCTTATTTTGTTTTTACTGTTTCACATGTCGATGAATGTGGCTGCGGTATTTTCCGAAGAGGCTTATAATGTAATCTGTGCTTTGTTAGGTTCTAACTGGTATGCGATTGCTGCTACTTTGGTTTTGGCTGCCGGATTTATTGTTCACATTGTGTATTCAATTGTCCTGACTTTGGAAAATCGCAAAGCAAGGGGTAATGACCGCTATGCAGTAAATGTAAAACCTAAAAGCGTGGAGTGGGCTTCTCAAAACATGTTGGTATTAGGATTTATTGTATTGGGTTTTCTGGTACTACATGGTAGCCAGTTCTGGTACAAAATGACGTTTACTGAAATTATGGGGCATCATATAGTCGAACTGGGTGGAGCAATTGTTTCTCCACAGGAGGGTTCTGCCTTTATTCGTTATTATTTTGCTCAGCCACTGAATGTGGTTCTGTACCTCATTTGGTATGTGGCTTTATGGTTCCACCTGACTCACGGTTTCTGGAGTGCGATTCATACAATTGGTTGGAATAACCAGATTTGGTTCAAACGTTGGCAATGTATTTCCAATATTCTGGCAACAGTTATCTGCCTGGGTTTCGCATTGGTAACTATCGTATTCTACGTAAAGAGTCTGTAAGATTCTAATTATTTTCAAGGTGTAATCAATACAAAGAATTAATTGTTATGACTAAGATAAATTCAAAAATCCCTAAAGGCCCTTTGGCTGAAAAGTGGAGTAATTATAAAGACCATCAAAAGTTAGTGAATCCCGCTAACAAACGTCGTTTGGATGTAATTGTTGTTGGTACAGGTCTGGCTGGTGCTTCTGCTGCCGCATCATTAGCTGAAATGGGATTCAATGTCCTGAATTTCTGTATTCAGGATTCTCCTCGCCGTGCACACTCTATTGCTGCACAGGGAGGTATCAATGCCGCTAAAAATTACCAGAATGATGGTGACTCTGTTTACCGTCTGTTTTACGATACCATTAAGGGGGGGGATTATCGTGCCCGTGAGGCTAACGTGTACCGTTTGGCTGAAGTTGCCAATAGCATCATCGACCAATGTGTAGCGCAGGGTGTTCCTTTTGCCCGTGAATACGGAGGTTTACTGGATAACCGTTCTTTTGGTGGTGCTCAGGTATCCCGTACATTCTATGCCCGTGGCCAGACCGGTCAGCAGTTATTGTTAGGTGCATACTCTGCGTTGAGCCGTCAGATTGGCTTAGGTAAAGTGAAAATGTACACTCGCTATGAAATGCTGGATGTCGTAATCGTGGACGGCCGTGCACGTGGTATTATTGCACGTAACCTGGTTACTGGTGAAGTAGAACGTTTTTCAGCTCATGCTGTGGTAGTTGGTACAGGAGGATATGCAAATACTTTCTTCCTTTCAACCAATGCGATGGCTTCTAACGGTTCAGCTGCATGGCAATGCTATAAAAAAGGAGCCTGGTTTGCGAATCCATGTATGGCTCAGATTCACCCAACTTGTATTCCTGTACACGGAGAATTCCAATCTAAGTTGACTTTGATGTCTGAATCCCTTCGTAATGACGGACGTATCTGGGTACCTAAGAAACTGGAAGATGCACAGGCCATCCGGGAAGGTAAATTGAAACCTACTGAAATTAAAGAAGCAGATCGTGATTACTATCTGGAGCGTCGTTATCCTGCATTTGGTAACCTTGTTCCCCGTGACATAGCTTCCCGTGCAGCTAAAGAAAGATGTGATGCCGGTTATGGAGTTGGTAACACCGGACTGGCTGTTTATCTTGATTTCTCTGATGCAATTAACCGTCTGGGAAAAAATGTTGTTGAACAGCGGTATGGTAACTTATTCCAGATGTATGAGAAGATTGTAGATGATAATCCATATGAAACTCCGATGATGATTTTCCCGGCTCTTCACTACACTATGGGTGGTCTCTGGGTTGATTATGAGTTAATGACTTCTGTTCCGGGGCTGTTTGCTATCGGTGAAGCAAACTTCTCTGATCATGGTGCAAACCGTTTGGGTGCCTCTGCTTTGATGCAGGGATTAGCCGACGGATATTTTGTATTGCCTTATACTATTCAAAACTATCTGGCAGACCAGATTCAGGTTCCTCGTTTCAGCACAGACTTACCAGAGTTTGAAAAAGCTGAAAAGAATATCAAGGATCGTATTGCCAAATTGATGAGTATTAAGGGTAAACGTTCTGTTGATAGTATTCATAAAGAATTGGGTCACATAATGTGGGACTCTGTTGGTATGGGACGGAATGCTGAAGGACTCAAAAAAGCTATTAACGATATTAAGGCTGTTAAGAAAGAGTTCTGGAGTAACGTACGCATACCAGGTGAAGCCAATGAACTGAATGTGGAACTTGAAAAAGCACTTCGTTTGGCTGACTTTATCGAAATTGGTGATTTGATGGCTCGTGATGCTCTCGACCGTGAAGAGTCTTGTGGTGGCCACTTCCGCGAAGAGTACCAGACTCCGGAAGGGGAAGCTTTACGTCAGGATGATAAATTCTCTTACGTATCCTGCTGGGAATACCAGGGAGAAGATAAAGAGCCTGTGCTGTTGAAAGAACCGCTTGATTATGAATTTATAGTACGTCAGCAACGTAACTATAAGAGCTAACAACCCAACTATCAACTACAAAAATTTAAAATCATTATGGATAAAAATATAAATATCACCGTTAAGGTCTGGCGTCAGAAAGACAGAAAGAGCAAAGGCGCTTTTGAGTCTTACCAGCTGCAAGGTATTTCCCAGGGTAGTTCTTTCCTGGAAATGCTGGATATTCTGAATGAACAGTTAGTTAATGAGGGTAAAGAACCTGTTGTTTTCGACCATGACTGCCGCGAAGGTATCTGTGGTATGTGTTCTCTGTATATTGACGGACATCCTCACGGACCGGATGAAAGTATTACGACCTGTCAGTTACACATGCGTAAATTCGACGATGGAGCTACTATTACGGTAGAGCCCTGGCGTTCGGCAGGCTTCCCTGTTATCCGTGACCTGATGGTAGACCGTACAGCTTATGATAAAATCATCCAGGCGGGTGGTTTCGTTTCGGTTAATACCGGTGGTGTACCGGATGCCAATGCTATTCCTATTCCTAAAGAAGATGCTGACTTAGCTATGGATGCGGCTTCATGTATCAGCTGTGGGGCTTGTGCTGCTGCGTGTAAGAACGGTTCAGCTATGTTGTTCGTTTCTGCTAAAGTAAGCCAGTTGGCTCTGCTGCCTCAGGGACGTGTAGAAGCGGCCCGTCGTGCAAAAGCAATGGTCGCAAAAATGGACGAACTGGGTTTTGGTAACTGTACCAACACACGTGCCTGTGAAGCTGAATGTCCGAAAGATATTTCAATCAGCAATATTGCACGTTTGAACCGGTAGTTTATAAAAGCTAATTTACATGACTAATATAGAATTTATATATGGAAAAGAGGTTGTCTCCAAATAGAGATAACCTCTTTTC
>JAJBTP010000223.1 GCA_020860805.1 Tannerellaceae bacterium
CTATTTTTTATTATCCTTATTCGTGGTTCTTTTGTATCAGAATAATAACTGATGCAAAATGAAAATGGATATTGTGAAAGCCCGGGTTATAACTCCGTATGTGTGGTCAAACACACGTACCTGTATTGCTTGTTGGAAATGTATTGACGAATGTCCCAAAGGAGTGATAGGGAAAGTTCAGTTTTTGTGGCATAAACATATTGTTTTCAAAGATTCAGAGAATTGTACCGGTTGTAAGAAATGTATTAAAACCTGTCCAAATAATGTCTTTCGTGAAATCTGAAACAGGCTGTTTGTTTATATCTCTTTGTAAAAAGTAGCGTTCTATAAAGGAAAATACCGGTTGGTTATGGTTGCAGCTTCGTTTAGCCATTGCACACGTTCCTCATAACTGCTGTCTGCTATAATCCGAAACATTCTTCTTTCGGTTGTGTGGATATCACAGAACTTAAAAACACAGGCTTTCCAGATATTTTCCAACGGGTCGCCAAATACATTGTTTTCGCGTTCTTCGGGGGTGTTGGACGTGTTGAATATTAACCCTATCCGGGCTTTTAGCAAACCGGTAGGGAGTCCGCCACCGTTATCTCCTTCTTCAAATGTATAAGCAATTCCCTGCCGGAATACCCGGTCTACCCAGCCTTTCAGGATAGCGGGTGGTTGTCCCCACCAGTTGGGATGTACGATAATGATTCCATCTGTTTCCCGGATTTCGCGGCAGTGTTGTTGCACTAATTCATCTTCCGAACGGTCTGAAATCAGCTCTTCCGGTTTGATAACAGGGTCAAAGCCTTCAGCATATAAATCATGAAAAAATACTTCATGCTGATTTTGTTGCAGTGTCTCAACGATACGGGCTGCAATCGCATGATTAAAACTTTCCCTGTAAGGATGTCCCAGTATAACAGATACTTTCATTGGATTTTTTACGTGTATATTAATATCCGGCATCCTGCCATCCACCGGCCTGGTACCATTCGTATGTTCTGAAATAAGGTAAAATGCTGGCCTGGTTGGCCCTTGGTATATAAGAAGACATGCCTGTTGAACCATCCATGTTAAACATGCCGTAAATATGCATGGAGTAATTCAGTTGAGTTGTCTTATAATATACTACAGCCCTGTCATATGCCAGTTTCCACTCACTATACTCTTCATTTTTATTGATAAGATTCTGCATTAAACCATCCATATCATAATAATACCGGGATGAACGGGTATCATAGCATAGCAGGTTACTCCTGTCGATATATTCTTCCTCGGGTACATAGTGAGGGAATATGCTGCGGGTGGTATTCGCTAATCCTTCCAACGCATCGCTTTTTATTACTGTAATAGATGCTCCGGCAGTCCAGTTGTTGTTGGTTAATCCTACACCGGCCTGGTATTTCTCGTTGTAATGTTCATAATAGGTGTTTGCTATTTGTATGGCCGGTTCGGTTTTCCCAAACATATCAGGAAGAATCAAGTCATAAGGTACTCCCGGTCCGGGTGTTTCCATGGGTGAAGCTATGAAATAGTCGGCAAAAGAACGAAGTTCATACAAAACTTCAACAGCTGCCATATAACAGGCATCAAAGTAAATGTATTCAAAATGGGGAGCTGTTTCCAAAACTTCTTTCAGTTCGGATATATTCATGAAATTATTGCCATCCTGTCCAAACCAGCGGGTAGTAGGTGATTCTATCCAACCTTCTCCATGTGACCATAAAACGAGCCCGTAGTCGTTTGCCTTATAGTTGGTAAATACTTCTGAAAAAACCTCTTTCATTACTTCCGGATCGGCAGAATCCTGGCTGGGATATGTTTTAATTTCTCCTTTTATTACTTCTCCATCGCTATTTTTCATCAGTCTGAATAGTTCAGCGTCTCCGCCGTCATCCATATAGACTAAAAGGTAAGAGTTGCTATCGTCAAAATCAGTCAGTCCTTTTTCTAATTCCTGTAGATCTGCTTTTGCAAAACTTTGCAGGCTGTTGTCTGCCATGAAATAGACTAATACTGCTCGTTCTGCAGTAGTACCGGTAGGAGGAATTACCGGAGGTTCTACGACTGGTGGCTCGACAGTAGGAATTTCTTCTTTGTCACAGCCGGTACAAAAACTGAGGAAAAATACCCAGATAAATAAAGCTTTTAATAATTTAAACATATATTCGTTTTTCGTATTCTCAGGTGGCAAAGTTACTAATTTCCTGTATGTTTTTTTCATCAGGCATACTTTAAATGGTAAGTGGACATAGATTTTTATCTCAGTTTCTTTAAATTTTTGTTGACTATACCCGTTCTTTCAGATCAGTATTGGAGTTTAGTCCGGACTATGATGGGTCGTGACATGGGTGTAGTTGGGAGATTCTTTGAATTCCATTTGGGTTATTCCTCCCGGATAATATAAATTGATAGTTAATTGGGTTGGACTTTCCCATTTGTATTCAACAGATACCTCATCATCGTGTATATATTCAATGTTCTTAGTGGGTAATTCTTTATTCAGGTGTGAATCTGAAGAAAGAGTTAAGGGATAGACTTCCTGAATTGTTTTTTCCGGATAGGTAGTTACTTCATATGTATTCATCTCTGCATCATAATAAGTACGGTATAATGAGGTTTCTGCATATTCGGAAGGTACAAAACTGGCATAGTATGTTCCATAGGTAAACAGGAGTATTTTGTTAGGAAAAATAATCATTCTGTGAAAAGGATATTCCTGTCCCGAAATATCATACAGGTGTACATTCTCTCCGATGACAACATCAAATGTTTCTTTAAACCATTTACGAATCTGTTCCGGGGTTTCCTGTTCACCTAATTTGGAAGAAAAAAACTTTCCAGGCTAAATTCTTCCTCTTCGAAATAACTGCAATCTCTTCTATGATAACAAACCATATTCCGGAATATTTCAAATGTAACATTTTTGAATAAGCTTTCTAACTCTCCGGCCGGGATGTCAACCTCTCCACGTCTTTCATATCCTCCGTATAAATCAGATTTTTCATATACCCATCGCGTTGTTACTTCACCAGTGGGTTCTTCTGGTTCAGGTTCTCCCGGCCCATCTTCGTATGCTTCATCTTCCCGGTCGTCTGAGTCAAATTCTGTATCTATATCATTGACGGAATTGTATTCATTTATGTATCCAATGCGTTCATTATGGTATTTTAGACTATTGTAATAGGTTATTGCTGTAAAAGCGGAGACTGCCAGTAATGTTATTCCTAAGAAAAGTAGAAGAAGCTTTTTCATCTGAAGAGTGTTATTTTAATACAGTTAAATAGTGGTAAATATAGAAATTTATAACTAATAAATGATATAGAATTATGGGTAAAGGTGATAAAAAACGTATAAAGGAAAACTGTTCAAAGGTTCGTATGGAAAGAAAAGACCTAACAAACGGATTCGTGAATTGGCAGCCAGAGGTAGGACAGAATCTTCTGCATCTTAAATTTATAGCGAACCGAATTCTTTTTCAATATAGTTACAGAAATTTTCTGTGCCGTTTTCTTCTTTTATTTTATTACTTAGGGCTGTTGCATTCGTTTTGTAGGATGAATTAGTGACCAGGTCAGTCAGCTTTTTTCCAATTGTCTGGGATTGCATTTAATTGAAACTTTTTCCGGGCCTATGCCTGTTTGAGTCACCCGGTAACTCCAGTAATTTTGATCCAGAATAAGGGGTACTATTAGTTGTGGGATTCCGGCACGTGCTACACTATGGGTCGTACCGCATCCTCCATGATGAATAACTGCTGTACATTCGGGAAAAATAAAAGAATGGGGTATCGGTTCAGTCAGAAGATAAAAGGATTCATTTTGTTTTAAATGATTACCTGTTTCCGACCAACCGCTACCCACTACTAGTTTATACTGATGTCTGATGCATAAAGAGAGGAGTTGTTCACAGAATTTGTTTTTGTTTTTATCGTTACAACTTCCTAATGTAAAGAATATAACAGGGCGATTATCTTTCCGGATGAAATTTATTAAATCAGTATAAGCATTTCTGTTGTAAATAAGGGTATCGTTGAAACAGTACCCTCCGATATTCCATTCGTATTTCCATTCCGGGTCTGTACTTCCCAGATGACGGCTATACATCAGGAAATTTTTGCAATAACCGGCAGCATGCATACCAAAATTAGGAATGGGGGATAAACCTTTGGTTATTCTGTTTTTATTGATGGTCTTTTTTACCATGAAGTTTGTGCTGATATTCAGCATTTTCCAAAAGAATGCCGGACGTAAAACAGGATGGGGTTTAGGATATGGTATCATGGGGGGAGGAATGTTTTTTCCGGGAATAAACGGACCAAAAGCGGTTCTTATAACCGGTTTCTTACAAAATTCAGCGATACTGGCTGCCGAAAATTCAGTATTTGAAGCTATCAGTAAATCATGTTCCTGTAGCAGAGGTATTAATTGTTCAAACTGTACATCAATAACCCGGCGCATCCATTTTAACAGATGCCTGCTTTTCTGACTGGTTTGGGCGGCTTCATCTATCATTTCTCCAATGTTATCAAACTTCTGAAGCATGTAGTTTAAGCCAGAGGCTTTTGCCTGTTTTTCGAAGTCCTGTGGAAGACTAAGCGTGATGGAATGTCCTCTTTTTACTAATGCATCAGCTAAAGCCAGATAGGGATAAACATCTCCCTGTGCCCCCCTGGTTACCAATAAAATTTTCATATTACTCCAATTGCTGCAAGTTTGTCTCTGTCTAATGTATATTTCTCCTCGATACCCTTTAATATCTGTTCATCGAATAAGACCGGTTTTGCCAGTTTCTTTGTTTCCCGGTAACCTTTGAATATTTTAGATATCATTTTTCCGGGATTGAATACAATGGATGACATAATCCAACATCCATGTGTACACCAGCAATTGGCGGTATATCCATGACCTACTTCTGCTATTTCCTGCTTCATGGCTTCGCTTTCCATAACCGCTTTAATATCGCATCCATACTCTTTAACGTTTCCGATGGGCTCACGAAGTTCACAGGAACGAAAGCGGCCATCGTAGTCGATTACCAATGTTGTTTCACCAGCTGTACAACCCATTCCCCAGGGGGTTGGTTTATCGATGTTGGAGGCCCGGACATTATACATGGCCCGGATAAGTCCCAAATAAAAGAAGCGGGTAACATGTTTACGTAATCCGCCGACTCCCTGCGCCATTCGTTCGGCATAAGCCACATATATAGGGGCAATTTTATCCTGAATTTCTCTGAGGGATTGTTCTGTCAGTATTTTTACTCCATCTTCACGGGTCATGCCACGGGCTGCTTCTATAGTATGAGTAGATGTATTGAAGCGGGCGTACATCCATATCATTAAATCGTGTACTTCTTCTACATTAAACTTCGTGACAACTGTGGCCATATTTTTCAGAATCTTACCGTCATCCCTGAAATGGTCATCTACTTTTTTAAGTGTTTCCAATGCTTTGTAAAAATTCCCGGTTACTCCGCGTTGACGGTCGTGTGTAGTCTGGAAACCATCCAGAGATATGCTAATGGCAATATTACAGTCCGGACAACTTTTCCGTAGACGGGTAAGCCATTCGATGACACGATCTGCTTTTAACCCGTTAGTAGGCATATTAATGTCTTTTATTTTGTTGTTCCTGTAAAACATTTCAATGATTTCCGGTAAATCTTCCCGTAGCGTAGGTTCACCTCCGGATATCCACAGGCGATTGATTTCGCCTGCAGTTTCAGAGATTATCTTTATCTCTTCAAATGTCAGGTCTTTTTCCTTTCTTTCCATATCTTCAGCATAGAAGCACATGGCACATTTTGCATTGCAGCGGCCTGTTACAAATAAGAACACAGATTCGAGTTTTCTTTTTGTATTTAATCTCGTAAAGGATCTTCCTGGACGTTGTGTGGTCATGATTGGAATTAAATTTAGAATATTATTTGT
>JAJBTP010000079.1 GCA_020860805.1 Tannerellaceae bacterium
CATCCACAATAAAATTGAATGTTTCTTCGGCTGTAGAACGAGGATATTCCAGTGTTTGAGTGGGGTCCTGGTTATCCAGGGGAACCTCAATAATGGGTACACCACCGTAGCTCATCCACATCCAATGATAGGTCAATGCTCTTAAAAAGCGGACTTCTGCTATGCGTAATTCTTTGTAGGACTCCGGTAATTCCGAAGCTGTTACTTTCTGAATAAAGACATTGCATTTACGGATACGCTTATAACATTGTTCCCAGTGCCACATCCCTTCTGTTCTTGTATCGGTGGCACCTAATCCCTGGGGATAATTGGTGGGAGTAACCTGTGCGGTAGCAATATGATTATGGCCTTCCATCCAGGTGGTACCTACATCGGAGTTATCTGTGAACTGGTCCAGGTGTTGGGTTTGCTCCTGTACATCCGGTAGAGAATTATAGATGTCATTGAGAAACAGATCAGCATTCGATTCGGTAGACCATAATACATCATCTGATACGAAATTTTTGGTGGGAACTTCGAGTAAATCCGAACAACTATTGGTAAAGGCGATTAATAGAATCAGCCCTGTATAATAATATATAGACTTCATAGTATTAATATTTATTTAAATGTAATATTTAAGCCAAAAGAGAATGCCTGTTGCTGGTAATAGTAGCGTCCGTCGGTATTACCGGCTTCCGGGTCGATTTTTTCTTTCATAAAGGGTGTCCACGTCCATAGGTTTTGTGCTGCAAAGTAGAAGCGAACATTTGACATATATGCTTTTTCACTTATTTCTTTAGGCAATGTATAGCCAAATTCCAGACTTTTCAACCGTAGATACGCTGCTTTCCTCATCCAGTGCGTTGATTTTTCCATGTTGTAGTTGACTGGTGAGCTGGTTACACGTGGATAAGTAGCATTGGGGTTCTCGGGTGTCCAGTGGTCATCGTATTGAAGTTTGGTGGCCGAGCCCTGGCTATCGAATGGGTATGCCATTGTACCTTCTAATAAGATGCTGTTTTTGGCTGCTCCCTGAAAAAGCATATTTAAATCAAAACCTTTCCAGAAAACGGAAGGGGTAAAGCCATATATAATCTGGGGAATTCCATTCGGATTACCAATTACCGTTTCATCATGCGAGTCGATAATACCATCCGGAACCCCATTGGGACCACTTAAATCGGCATATTTAATATCTCCTGGTTGTACCGGCGCATCAGGAATAGAAGCGATACCTGATTTTAAACTACCATCCGCATTGAAATCGTCTGGGGTAAAATAACCAAGTGCCTGATAACCGAACCGGGTTTCGTAGGGGCGTCCGGTTTTTCGTCTGTTCGGATTATTATAGGTACTGGCATTTTCAAATGTTTGTAATAGTTTGTTGTGGGTATAGGTAAAGTTACCTGCTAAATTTAATCTTAATTTATTGGGAAATGTATGGGTACTGGAAACCATTATTTCTATCCCCTGGTTGCTCATTTCTCCACCATTTACCTGTGGTAAACCAATCCCATATTCCAAAGGTACTATGGCATCTGGTGTGATTAACATATTAGACCGTTTATCATAAAAATAATCTACAGATAGTCCTATCAATCCTCTCCATAGCATAGCATCTACTCCGATATTGAATTTTTTGGCTTTTTCCCATGTAATAAATGGATTCGCCTGTTTCATCTCTTTGACTCCGGTTGTATTATTTCCAAAATATACAGAATTACTACTGAGTTCATATCCTGATAAGTACTGGTAAGCACTCCCTGCCAGATTTCCGGATTCACCATAGGGTGTTCTTAGTTTCAGTAATTCTATCTGGCTGAAATTATCTTTGATGAAGTTTTCTTCGGATATATTCCAGCCTGCTGATACGGATGGGAAAAATGCCCATTTATGTCCGGGTGCAAAATAGTAGTTACCGTCATATCTTCCGGATGTTTCAACCATGTACCGGTTGTTATATGTATATCCTATACGGTATACGAAACCCACCTGAGCACTCCGGGAGGAGGAACCTCCGTTGGATAATTGTCCGGCTGCTGTTCCTCCCTGGTCTAATTCATCGATATTGATAGGGAAATAGGAACGGCTTGCTTTAAAATCACGGTCATGACCTTCTATTCGTTCGGCAACTCCCAGGAAAGAGACGTCATGCAGGCCGAAACGGTTCTGATAATTGATATAGGCCTGGTAGGTGAACCGTTTTTTATTTTCGTCTTTTTGTTCCAGGAAATAGGTACCATTATAGGTTTCGTGGAATGTGGCAGGTGTTGTGGAAAAGTCGGGTGTATAGGATAATATAGGTGTTTTCCATTCTTTTTTAAATAATGTATAGGGATCGTAACTAATTAATCCTTTTACGCTTAACCCTTTTAGAAAAGGTAATTGCTGTTCGATAGTCAAGGTGGTATACAGTTGTGTTCTTTCTTCTTTTGTATTTCCACTATGGTTGGCTAATCCTACCGGCGAACGTCCCAGATAGCTACCCCACAATCCGTTGTCATACCAGATGGCTTCATTGGCTGGTGTACGCACGGCTGCATACATAATACCGCCGGCTCCTTCGCCCGGGAAATTATGGTCGGCTACGTATCCGCTTAAAGAGACAGAGATATCGGTTGTTTGGGTTGCTTTCATATCCAGACCGGGTGGATACGTTGTAACGTTTCATGTCGGTAAGTTTAAACATTCCTTCCTGGCTGGTATAGGCTAAGGATACATAATAAGCCACCCGGTCTGAGCCTCCGGATACTTCCAGATTGTGGTAGGTAAGGATGGCATTTTTCCGGATAACATCATGTATACCCCGGCTATTAGGATACCGGTTCGGGTCGGCGCCGGGGGCTCCGTCGACTGTTTTTTGATACATCGCTAAATCATCTGCCGTAAATGGCAGATTAGCCAAACCACTGTTCCGGGCTCCTTCATTCATTAAAGAAGCGTATTCAAATGAGTTAACCATTTCCGGTATACGGGTGGGGTTCTGGAAACCTACATATCCATTGTATGAAAAGGTGGGTTTGCCGGAGTTTCCTTTTTTAGTAGTAATAAGAATAACTCCGTTGGCTCCTCCGATTCCATAAGGTGCTACAGCAGCGGCATCTTTCAGGATGGTTACTGACTCTATACTGGTAGGGTCTAACTGAGCATAGTTTGAACGGGGTACTCCATCTATTACAATCAATGGACTTGCTTCTCCTGTGGTACCTTTACCCCGGATTAAAATCTCTGAATTATCATACCCAGGTTCACCGCTTCCCTGATTGGCAATAATACCTGGCATACGTCCGGCGATGCTTTGGGTAATGTTTGCTACCGGTTTTCTGGCTGTTTCTTCTCCTTTTACAGAGGCTACGGCTGCTGTAAGAGAGGCTTTTTTAGTGGTACCATATCCGATAACGATTACTTCGTCCAATGCTTTGGTATCTTCTTCCAGTATGACGTTGATTACACTTCTTTTGTCGGCAGCTATTTGCTTTTGTATATACCCCACATATGAAAATACAAGAACAGCATTTTCTTCTGCTTCTATTTCATATCTACCGTCCAGGTCTGTAATGGTTCCCGTATTCACTCCTTTCACCTGGATGGTAACTCCCACCAGAGGTTCCTGTTGTGAATCAATAACTTCTCCCCGTATCTTTTTCTTTATGATGGGAGAGGAGGTGGTTGCTTTCTGATTGCTTCCGTAGGTAAGAAGGATTTGTTGGTCTTCTTTTATTTCGTATGAGATTTCAGTTCCCTGGAATAACTGGTCTAAAGCTTCTTTTAAGGGAACATTGGTAACTACAAAATCTTTTTTTTGGTTCAACCCGGCCAGTTCATTACTAAAGAACATGTTGTATCCACTGGCTTTTTCTATTTGTGGAATAATCTCCCTGATTGTTTTGTTTTTAACGGATAATGTTATTTGTGAAAATAGTGAACTACTGCAGCATAACATTATCAAGGCAATATGGATTAGCCTTCTTATTTGTTGTTTCATTCTTATTATATTAGATTTTTTAATAACTTTATAGTCTCTATTCCGGTAGACACATGCAAGCCCTGCTCCCTGGTGTAAAACCAGAGCTTGTGTTTTTATGGTTTTCCTGGATTTGAATTGAATATATGGAGCCAGCTTGTCGAGGGATGGCTCCGTATTTTTTTATTTTGCTTTCTTTTCTACATAGGTATCTTCTTTTAAGTTTAACAAATACGTTACTTTTTCTCGATTATAATAGTATTATCCGGATAAATCTGATATTTTACGGGTGCTGTCTGACTTAAGAAATCAAGCACGTTCTTTAAGCTGTTGTTTTTGATAATTCCTCTATAGGTATATTCTTTTACTTCTTCTGAAGTAAAGATGAAGTCTACATTATACATCCGTGTGAGTGTGTGGCAAATCTGTTCCAGTGATTCACCATAAAGGTTTAATTCGTCGCTTCTCCATAAGAGGAGATTGGCATTCGGATGAAGTTCTGATTTTTGAAAGCTTTTATTTTTCAGGTTGTATTCTACCCGTTCGTTGGGGAGAAGATATTCTTCATTCGATTCGGTATGAACTTTTACTTTTCCTTCAATTAATATAACGGAAACGGTTTCTTCGTTGGTATTTGCTTTTACATTGAAACTGGTACCTAATGCGTCTACCTGTATTCCATTGGCATGCACACTGAAGGGCCGTTTTTTATCTTTGGCTACTTCGAAATAGGCTTCTCCTTCCAGGAAAAGGTTTCGTACTTTTTTATTGTAGGCTGTGTTGTATTTTAGCTGTGTACCTGAATTCATATAAGCAATCGTACCATCAGGCAGGGTGAGTTCTGCTTTCTGGCCATTCTGAACAACCATGCTGACCCATTCTACGGTGTTTTCTCTTTTGTGGGTAAAGTAGAGAGAGATTCCTATTACTAAAAGAATACAGGCGGCTGCTATGTACCGGAATGGATTAGATTGAAGGATTGTTTTTCTGGCAGGTGGTTGGTTTACGGATGAATTTTCTATTTTCATGCGTATTTCATCTACCATAATTTCCTGTAATCCTGTTTCCATAGTATCTTCAGCTTGTTCCCAGTAGGTGTGATAATAGGTGTTACATATCTCTCTGGCTTCAGGCTGTCTGATCCAATTTTGTAATATTTCAATTTCTTCCTGGGTTGCGAAGCCCTGTAAGAAACGGTCTAACAATTGTATGTAGCTGTCTTTTTCCATTTATTATTAATATCGGGTTAGGGGCATGGATGCTCAAAATTAAACATGTTTTAACTTTTATATGTTGGTTGTTAATTGGTCAGAAGAGAATGCTGATTAGATATTCTTTCATTTTCTCCCGGAGGTATTTTAACGTTCTGTAATGATGGGAAGCTACTGAGCGTTCTGTAATGTTTAGCTGGTTGGCTATCTCCTGATTGGATAGGCCTTCTTCTTTTTTTAAAAGAAATATCTGTCTGGAAATACGGGGTAAAGCTTCTATGTACTTGTTTATGTACTCTTCCAGAAAAGATGCATTCAGACTTTCTACTGTATGATTATCCAGCTCCTCCGGGTGTTCTTTTGTCTCTATAAACCGGGTATTTAAGATAAGACGTTCTGTTTCTTTATAAATAAGGCTACGGGTTATGGTGTATAAATATGAGGAAAAACTTTTATCTGGTTCTAATTGTGTATGTCTTTCCCAGACGGTAAGAAAGCAATTCTGGACAATATCTTTTGCGAGTGTTTTATCATATAGAATGAGCATCCCGAAATTAAATAATTTGGGACTGTATTTTAGATATAGCTTTTCGAAAGCCTGCTTATCTCCTTTTTTAACCTTAAAACTAATTGGTAATCATTGTTGTGGTCCATTGTTTTCGCCGGTATAGAATTAAGAGTGTACTAAATAAGTCAATTTTTTTCTAAGAACATATTTTTTAGGGAAAAAAGAAGGGTTGGTGAAATA
>JAJBTP010000365.1 GCA_020860805.1 Tannerellaceae bacterium
TTGTTGGCTATAAAGAACAAATATCTAATTAATTAAACAATATATCATGAGGAAGGCGGCTCTATTCATACTTGCTATAGTTGTAACTTTTAGCTGTTGGGCACAAAGAGATAATTTTTCTTACAAATTTTACGGATTTGTAAGAGGAGACTTGTTTTACAATTCCCGCAGTAATGTAGAAGCCATCGACGGTATATTCTATCTATACCCTGAAAATGAAAAGTTAGACGCAGGCGGAAAAGACTTAAATGCCGTATCCAATACCGGTTTTTATACGCTGACTGCCCGTTTAGGTATGGATATCCGGGGACGCAGAGTAGGCAGTGCCGAAACGTCAGCCAAAATTGAAGCCGACTTCGGCGGCAATGCTTCAGCCCCTTATTTTTTCCGTCTCCGTCATGCCTATGTCAATCTGAATTGGGATAATGGTTCCAGTGTACTGGTAGGACAAACCTGGCATCCCTTATGGAGTATTTTTCCGGAAACATTAAACCTTTGTACCGGTTCCCCCTTCCAGCCCTTTAACCGGAGTCCGCAAATTCGTTACCAATACAATATAAATAGATTTACATTTACCGGTTCAGCCGTTTACCAGCTTATGTCACTAAGTCCGGGCCCGGTTACTTCCAACGGGAAAACAATCAGTGGCAAAAACGAAGACTTTATAAAAAATGGAATCGTACCGGAACTATTTGCCGGAGTACATTACTGTAAAAACGGCTTTCTGGGAGGAGTAGGTGTTGAAATGCTTTCTCTCAAACCCCGAACAGAATCCATCGTAAATGATAATATTTATAAAGTGAACGAACGTATCACGACTTTCTCTTATATGGCCGAAGCTCAATATTATACCCGTAACTGGCAATTTGCCGGAAAAACCTTACTGGCCTCCAATCTGTCACACACCAATCTATTAGGAGGTTATGGTGTTTCGGCAGTAGATGAAAGAACCGGAAAGCGGGATTATACAGCCAATCAGTACTCTACTTCGTGGTTAAATGTAGTGTATGGAGACAAATGGAAAGTAGGAGCCTTTGCAGGATATTCCAAAAACCTGGGTACCAAAGACGAATTAATCGCCGGAAACCCAAACGACCCATTTTATTATGGCTCCGGAGGAGATATTGACCAATTGACTTCCGGTATGCTTCATCTCTCTTACAATATTCCTCACTGGAAAGCCGGCGTTGAATATAACGTAACAACAGCCTGGTATGGCGATACAGACCTGGCAAGCGGGAAAGTAAAAAATACAAATGGGGTTACCAACCATCGGATATTATTCTTATTCACATATTATTTTTAAATGAAAATGAAAAACGCAGGAATTGCTTTATTAAGTGCCATTCTTTTTCTAACAAATGCCTGTACACCTTCGCAGAAGGTTGAACAGATGCCAAATGTTATCCGGTATGTCGATCCATTCATTGGGACAGGATTCCACGGACATACCTTCCCGGGACCAACCCGTCCGTATGCATTGGTACAATTAAGCCCCGATACCCATATTATGGGTTGGGATGCCAGCAGTGGATACCACTATGAAGATTCTGTGATTTATGCATTCAGCCATACTCACCTGTCAGGAACCGGGATCGGTGATTTAGGAGATGTAGCCTTGCTACCTTATTCAGGAGAACATGGTATGAAACCGGTAGCTACTTTTAAGAAAGAAACCGAAAAAGCAGCCCCCGGATATTATGCCGTAAAACTGGATAACTTCGGAGTAAAAGTAGAATTAACTTCCACAGACCGTGTTGGGTTCCATAAATATACTTTCGAGAACCCGTCAGACCGTAAAGTAATGCTGGATTTAGGGCATGTTCTTCAACCTAATTGGGGACACAAACTTACCGGAAAAGAATATCTGTTTGTCAACGATTCAACAGTAGAAGGAACTATCCGGACACAAGGGTGGGCGCATGCACATACCGTATCCTACCGGATTACATTCTCGGAACCTATTGAAACCCTATACCAATACATTGACGGTACGCTACGGCAAGACTCTCTGTTTCTACGCTTAAATACACAGGAGGAAGATTTAAAATTCCATTATAAATTTCCGGAAAGCAATCAGCCTCTATATGTAAAAGTCGCCATTTCACCTGTTAGTCCGGAAGGCGCAGAGCGTAACATGGATGCAGAATTAGCTCACTGGGATTTCGAAACCGTCCGCTACGAATCAGAACAGATATGGAACAGAGAATTAAACCGTATTCAGATAGAAAGCCAGGACCCATCCATATTGACCAATTATTATACAGCTCTTTACCACACCATGATTGCCCCATATGCCTACCAGGATATTGACGGGAAATACATAGGAATGGATAAAAATATGCATATAGCAGAAAAAGGATATACAAACTATTCCGTATTCTCCCTTTGGGATACATTCCGGGCACTCCACCCACTTATGACTATTATTAATCCGGACCAGGCTGCCGAATGGGGAAATGTATTAGTGCAGGGATACAGAGAAGGAACCATTTTACCGAAATGGCCCTTAGCTTCCAACTATACAGGCTGTATGGTAGGTTATCCGGCTGTATCCGTGCTGGCCGACCTCGTAGCAAAAGACCTGGCAAAAGGAGATTTAAAAGAGTGGACAGAAGCAGGTTTACAATCTTCCGTTTACCGGGCTGATTTGGCAGAAAAGTTCAAAGGTACCCGTGAACTGGACTTAATCACGATGCATACCTATTACAAAGAAAAATATGGTTTTGTACCGGCTGATTCAGTTCCGGAATCCGTTTCGTGGGGATTGGAAATGGCTTACTATGACTGGTGTATCTCAAAAATTGCCGAACGGGCAGGAATGTCTGATATAGCCCAGGCCTATAAAGAAAAAGGCGAATATTATAAACGGTATTTAGACCCCGAAACAAAATTTATGCGCCCCATTATGGGTAACGGGCAGTTCCGTACACCATTTAACCCTCGTTATTCTTCACACATGGAAAGTGACTATACCGAAGGAAACGCCTACCAGTGGAGTTTATTTGTTCCTCACGATATGGACAACCTGATTGAAACAATCGGCGGCCGCGATGAACTGGAAGCCAGACTGGACGCCATCTTTACCGCTTCTTCACAAATTGATGGTGAGAATGCATCCGGAGATATCACCGGATTAATCGGACAATATGCACACGGAAACGAACCAAGCCACCACATGGCCTACCTGTACAACTGGACAGATTCGCCCTGGAAAGGACAACAATATATGGACTACATCATGCGTGAATTCTACTTACCGGCACCTGAAGGAATTATCGGAAATGAAGACTGTGGCCAAATGTCCGCCTGGTATGTAATGAGTGTATTAGGATTTTACCAGGTTTGTCCGGGAGAACCGATATATGCTATCGGACGTCCTATAGTAGACCGCGCTGTAATTCCGGTAAAAGGAGGTAAATTTGAAATTATAGTAAAAAACAACTCTCCTGAAAATAAATATGTCAAAGAAGTAAAACTGAACGGTAAGAAACTAAACAATTTATTCTTCACTCACAAAGACATCGTAAAAGGCGGAAAATTAGAATTCGAAATGAGCCTCACATACTAATAGCTGGGATGAAAGAGGACGCAGATTACACAGAAAGCGTAGATGAACACAGAGAATCTTTAAAAGAAAAATAAATATTTGCGCTTTCTGCGTACCCTATACTTCGTAATATAGAAACACACCATTAACTTAATAAAAAGCGGAAATATCGTTTTCTATCTTCTCCGGAATAGCCTTTAACAAACAAAACCTTAGGTAAGAGCAAAAAGAACATAGCCCAGCGAAACACATAATACTTAAAAGAATTATTATATTTCCGGATATATTTAAAAAGAGAAGTATAACGCATTATCTCACGATTCACCTTAACCTGTATGCTCTTTCCTTCCAGATGAATTATCCGTGGCCCGTCAATTATAACACGCCGGTAATTATTCAGAAACATCCGGTATTGAAGTTCATTTTCTTCAGAATACATAAAGAACTGTTCATCAAAGAAACCAATCTCATCAATAACTTTTCGGGGTAAAAACAAATCAGCTCCAACAATATAATCTACATCAAACGGAAGAGAAGGATGAACAATTACCCTCTTTTTAGGGAAGACATGATAAACATAATCCATCAAATGGTTTTTCAGCATCCGTCCGAATGTTCCAAAATTGCCATAAGAATGACAAAAGCCCTCTTCCGCATCCAATAATAAACTACCTAAAGCACCGATACGTTCTCCCTGTAACTTTTCGGCATTATCAAAAAAGATTTTAACAGCATTATTTAATAAGATACAGTCCGAATTCAACAGAAACAGATATTTTCCTCCGGCAGTAACAGCACCGGTATTATTCGCTTTTCCGAATCCCTGATTTTCACAATTAGCAATTAATTTTACCTGTGGGTATTCCAACCGAACTGCTTCAACCGAACCATCTGAAGAATTATTATCTACTACAATAACTTCAAAATGAACGTCTTTAGTACAGTCATAGACAGACTGCAAACATTGTAATATCAGTTCACGGGTATTATAATTAACTATAATTACAGATACATCGGGCATATTATCTTATTATTTATCTGTTTCGTAAACAAATGTACGACAATTAGTCTGAAAATACATAGAGCCCTTTTAAAAGTTATTTGCTATCTTTGACAGAGAAATAGTTCGAAGGAATATATGGGTATTATTATCAGGCAGAGTATCAAAGCAACAGCAATCAATTATCTTGGAGCCTTCCTGGGTTTTCTGATTACTTTCTTTGTACAGACACGTTGCCGTAGTACCGAAGAAATTGGTCTTTTGGGAGTACTTTTCGAAGCAGCTATGTTAATCGCCTCTTTAGCTATGTTGGGTGTTAATTCATCCGCCATACGTTTTTTCCCGTATTTTAAGAATCCGGAAAATAAGAATAACGGTTTTTTCTTCTATCTCATCGTTATACCATTCATAGGAGCGCTCATATTTATTCCGCTTTACCTGATATTACACACTCCTATAGCCAATTATTTCTCTACCAATTCAAAACTATTTGTAAGTTACTATTATTGGGTAATTCCCCTCATCCTTTTTATTTTATACTGGATTACCTTTGAAGCATACTCTTCCATATTAATGCGGATAGCCATTCCTCGCTTTATACGCGAAATAGGTATACGAATCTGTTTTCTCACTATTTATTTATTATACGGTTTTCAAATTATTACCATTGATGGATTAGTTGGAGGCTTTATTCTGACCTATGGTTTAGCCGCAGCCGGATGTCTCTGGTATGTGTCACGGATAGGTCCGGTAAGTCTTAAACACGATTACGGATACGTATCAAAACCTTTACGAAAAGAAGTTTTAAACTATACGGCATTCCTTTTATTTGGAGCATTAAGCGGAAGTATTCTGGGGAAATTAGACCTATTTATGGTTAGTGCGAAGCTTGGTCTTAATTATGCCGGAATATACCGGATTGCATTCTACATGACTGCAATCATAGCTATTCCAAGTCAATCCATTAGTACTATATCTTCCCCTATAGCCGCAGACTTAATGTCCAAAGAAGACTTTAAGGGAGCGACAACTCTTTTTCAGAAAGTAGCTTTACACCAGTTTCTGGCAGGCAGTCTATTATTTTTCTTTATCTGGGTTAATATGGATAGCATCTATGCGATCATTCCCAATGGAGGGGAATATGCAGCAGGTAAATGGGTTGTGTTCTTTATGGGGCTCTCGAAAGTAATAGAAGTCACCTTACTTTTCGGAGCACACCTTATTGGATACTCAAAATTCTATTATTGGCGGCTTTATTTTACTGTTTTTCTGACAATTATCACTATTATATTAAACAATTGGTTAATACCAATATATGGAATAAGCGGAGCGGCTCTGGCAATGCTTATATC
>JAJBTP010000607.1 GCA_020860805.1 Tannerellaceae bacterium
GAGTCTATTTAATATTTAATTCGGTTGTGTATTTCATTTCGCTTAATACAAAGGAACTTTGCATTTTAACAATTCCTTTTACTTTGGTAATCTTTTCAAAAACAAAACGGTTATAAGCATCCAAATCTTCAACTACCACTTTTAATAAGAAGTCGTGGATACCTCCGACGGAGTAACATTCAACGATTTCGTCAATGCCTTTAATATCTTCTTTGAATTGCTCAATATATTCATCGTTATGTACGGCCAGGGAAACATTACAAAAAACGGTTAGTTGTAATCCCAGCTTTTTATTATCTACCAATGCTACATAATTCCTGATATACCCTTCATTTTCCAGGCGTTTAATACGTTCATAAATAGGCGTTTTAGAAATATGGAGCTGTTCCGATAGCTCTTTCATATTGACTTTCGCATTTTTTTGCAATGCTTTCAGAATAAGAATATCAGTCTGATCCAGTATAGCCATAGCATAATTTCCTGTTTAGAATTAATAAAAAATGAATTGTTAGGATAAATTCCTGAAATAAGGGTGAAATTAGGAAAATTATCGTAGTTTTTATATTTATGTGGTAAAATATTCTATAATACTTACTTTTGTGTAAATCATAGGATGTATGAAAATGAATACGCATACCAAACAGGTTAACCCTGTAAAAAGTAAACAGGTACTTTATCATATCATGGCTATTGTTACAGTTATTATATGGGGTACGACTTTTGTTTCCACCAAAGTCTTAATCCGGGAAGGACTGACACCGGTAGAAATCCTGATGTACCGTTTTACGATAGCCTATATCTGTATTTGGTTTATTTCTCCTAAAAAATTATTTGCCCGTAACTGGAAAGATGAACTATGGATGATTGGTATGGGGTTAACCGGTGGTTCTCTCTATTTCGTAACAGAAAATACTGCGCTTGGAATTACACTGGCTTCCAATGTCTCTCTTATTTTGTGTACTACCCCTATTTTAGTAGCTTTTATAGCGTGGGGCTTAAACAGGAAAGAAAAGTTACGTAAGAATTTACTGATAGGTTCCTTTATTGCTTTAGCAGGAGTCGCTTTGGTTGTTTTTAACGGAAACTACTATCTGAAGATAAATCCGCTGGGCGATTTTCTTACTTTCATATCAGCTTTGATGTGGGCCTTTTATTGTTTGATATTAAAAAGAATGAATACCAAATATCCGACTTTACTTTTGACCCGTAAGGTTTTCTTTTATGGTGTAGTCACTTTATTTCCACTCATGCTAATTTTCCCGGGGTATTTATCTATAACTATAAACACAGAGATTCTGAGCCGGTCTCTTGCATGGATTAATCTTCTGTTTTTAGGGATAGTAGCCTCTATGCTTTGCTTTATTATGTGGAATATAGCCGTAAAAGAATTAGGCCCTGTTTATACATCCAACTATATTTATATTGTTCCTTTGGTAACCGTATTTGCTTCTTCTCTGATTCTGGACGAACCTGTTACCTTTGTTTCATTAATAGGCGCTGCCTTAATTTTATATGGGGTATATTTCGTTGAAAAAAGAGGGTAAATAACTCCCGGATAATGAAACAAATGTTTTTAGATGTTGGTTATTTAGCAGTAAGAAAAAATCCATGTCGTTATTTCAACTATTTAAAAATATAGCACCCTATGTAAAGCCATACCGTTTACTGGTATTCTTTACATTGACACTCACACTGATAGGTTCTTTCACAGCTCAGGTGAATGCCTGGGTATTGAGATATACGGTGGATCAGATATCTGCTTTGCTCGAAGCGCATAAAGGCCTTCAGGAAGGTATGCGTATTTTAATAACGATCTCAACTATTCTGATAGGCAAAGAAATCCTGAACTCTTTCATTACTTTCGGACAAAACTATTACGGAGAAAAGCTACGGATTTATGTTTCCCGTGATTTGGCACAGGAAGTAATTGATAAAGTGTTGACTTACCGGCTGGCATTTTATACATCCGGAGGAAATCAGCCCGGGAAACTGCAAATCCGGATTGACCGGGGTATTGAAAGTCTTACCCGTTTGGTGCAAAATTTCTTTATAGATATATTGCCGTTATTTGCCGGTTCTATCGTCGCCCTGGTGATGATGTTTAATGCTAATTTTTACGTTGGGCTGGTAGGATTAAGTATTGTTCCTATTTATTTCTTTGTAAGTGTACGCCAGGCTAAACGGTTAAGTGGAGCACGTAGGAATATCCGGGAATTAAGGGAAAATAAGAGCCAGGGAATACTGGGGATTTTACAGTCTGTTATGGTTATCAAATCTTTTATCCGTGAGAATATTGAAAGCGAAAAGCAATTAGGTCTTCAGACGTCTTTGACTGCCGCGCAATTACGTACCCGGAAAATTAGCTTCCTGTTTGACGGACTTAAAAGCTTTATTGAACAAATAGGAATCGTGCTGATTATTATTCTGACTGCTTATCTGGTTTTGACGGGCGAGATGACAATTGGTGCCATTATGTTCCATATTCTCTTATTTAACAACGTTACGGCACCTATCCGCCAGTTGCATCGTATCTATGACCAGATGAATGACGCCTTGATTTATTCTGAAGGCTTTTTTGATATTTTGAAAGCAGACGATCAGGTAGAACAAAGTGGCGATTACCGCTCCCCGCATGTAACCGGACGCTTCAAAGTGCAGGATGTCAATTTTACTTACCCGGATAATGAAGAACCCACCTTGCATAACATCAATATGGATATCCTGCCAGGTAAAATTACAGCTTTGGTTGGCTTATCAGGAGCCGGAAAAAGTACCCTTATTAATTTGTTGGATAAATTTTATAGTCCGGATAGCGGACAGATTTTTCTGGATGATGTTTCGCTGGAGGAATATGATACGGAGTTTTTACGGGATAATATCGGATTGGTGTTACAGAAAAATCATATTTTTAATGGAACAATAGAAGAAAATATTCTGTATGGTAATCCAAATGCGACCTTTGAAGAAGTAGTAAATGCGGCCAAACAATCTTATATTCATGAACAGATAATGGCTTTACCCAACCGTTATCAAACTTCTGCACTGGCATTATCCGGAGGGCAGCAGCAAAAAATAGCAATCGCACGTATGTTTCTTAAAAATCCTCCGATTATCTTTCTGGATGAACCGACAGCAAGTCTGGACGCAGTTTCAACCGAACAGATAAAGAATAGCCTGGATGCTATCAAAAAGAATCGTACGGTTATTATCATATCTCATAGTATTTCCCAGATTATTGATTCGGATTGTATTTATGTCATGAAAGAAGGCCGGGTAGTGGAACGGGGAACCCATGAGAATTTATATCATATGAACGGAACCTATACCGAAATATTTGACGCTATGGCCCGGAGTCTGAATATT
The DNA here is from genome assembly GCA_020860805.1 of Tannerellaceae bacterium. Taxonomy (GTDB): domain Bacteria; phylum Bacteroidota; class Bacteroidia; order Bacteroidales; family Tannerellaceae; genus UBA4116. The sequence continues at coordinate 3,364 of JAJBTP010000607.1, forward strand.
GATAAAATATCTAAAACGATTCCTCATCCGGAAGAAAGATAATCCATAAGAATAAGTATATTTGTCTGACCGTTTTGTATGACTCTATGAATTATAAATCAATTCCCACAAAACCCCGTCCACCACGCGTGGAAAATGGTGTGCAAATCATTGATGATGTGGATTTGCTGATGGATGATAATTATTACTATTTTTATAAAGATGAACTTTTTACCGGAAGATCGGAAACCCGGTATAAAAACGGCATGTTAAGAGTAATCAGTGAATATAAAGAAGGAATCCCTCACGGAGTCCAAAGAAGTTGGTTCAGAAATGGTCAAATGAAAAAAGAAATTTTCTTTGAAAAAGGATGTGCACGAGGATGGAATAAAGAATGGTATGAAAATGGCCGGTTACATCTGGAACGATTTATTGGTGACAGGGGATATTCATTACAGGGAAAGGAATATGATGACCAGGGCCAGGTGATAAGAGCATGGGATGAAGAAGGACAGTTGATTATAGGAGAACCTTCACAGGAAAAACCGGGATGTGCAGATACTATGATGAAGAAAGTATTTAAAGAATTAGCCCCATATCGGGAAAAGTAGATTGAAGCTATTCGGAAAGAAGATATAGAGATGGTAAAAGATATTGTGTACCGGGATGTTCATCCGGATTATAAAGATAAAACAGGGAAAACCCCTTTACAATGGGCCTGGGAGACCGGTAATCATACAATTATTGATTTTTTACTACAAGAGGGTGCCCGGCCGGATAGTTTCGGATGGATCAATTGGGTATGGCATAAATTATTTACATTTTTTCATAAGAATCTTTAGGAAAGCTAATTTTCCTGTCCGGATTAAACGAATAGAACAGTTATATGTCTACACAATGTCACTATTGATCAATTTTGATTTGAAGAAAAAGCATTGTGCTTTGTTTGTATGTATGAACTTTTATAAAACTCAATGATATGAAAAAGATAATCGCTCTTTTAGCGCTGATGTTAACTACCATGGCTTTAGTACCTATTCAGGCACAGCATGTAAATGTAAATATTAATATCAATTTAGATAAGCAACCGGCCTGGGGACCAGTGGGATATCAATATGTTGATTTCTATTATTTTCCGGATATAAATGTATTATGATGTGAATTATGGTGTTTTTTACTATACCTCACGTGGACGATGGGTCTCTGCTCGCTATCTCCCGGCCAGTTATCGTAAATATGATCTGTATGTCATGTATAAAGTGGTGATAAATGAACGTCAGCCCTGGATAAATAATAAATATCATAAAGAGATTATGCCCGTTATAAAAATGACAGAACACAGGTTGTAATACGTCATAGTACGGATACTCAGCATCGTACCAGTCGCGCCAATACCGTTTCATGGGTAGATGATAAACGGACTTCTAACCGAACATCAGGCAGTACAACTGTTAAAACACCAACGAACACGAATAAAAATAATACAACCCGTACCAGTCGTACGACTTCCGGCAATAATACAAATACGAATAACAAAAGTAGCAGTACAGATAATAACAAATCTTCTGGTAGTAGCACCAGCCGTACCAGTCGTGGAAGATAAGCTCATTTAATCTGTAGACTATTTGACTACTCTTTGTATCCGGCTTATCCTCAACATGAATGAGGGTAAGCCGGGGCTATTGGCTGAATTTTTACCTAAAGTTCTAATTTAAGCGTATCCCCCTCCAGGTATACACCTCTGGATTGTTTGATTTTTATTTTATGAGTAGCACTATAGCCGATAGTTTCACCGTCTCTTAAAGTAATATCTTCCTCTATAATATAGGTACCAATATTGATAATAAAATCATATAACTCCTGAACTTTTTCTGCTGATTCAATAATTTCCAACTCCTTTTTACCAAACTGTTTCAGTCCATACGTATAGAGACTAAACCGGTTATTTTCATTCGGACGTATACCTATATATACCCAACGGGGGAAAGGAACTTCATTTTCTTTTAATGCTTCTGTATAATTCAGAAATTGTTTTCGTGAAAGAAGCAGGTCTGAAGGAGTAAAATAAACCCCTAAACATGTTGAATTCATCAGAATTGAACCTATTATCATACTGATAAGATGAAATCGCTCTTTTACAGGTTGGTTACCACTCATAACAGTTACTAAGGTATGACGTTCATACCCTTCCAGATCTTCAAGAGCTGTAGGCCACCACATCTGATTCAAAGAAGCAACATTTTTGATATCATTCCCTGGTACAGGAGCAGGCATTTCTGCTATAGCAACCATTTGACCATTTATATTGAATACAGCAGTTTCCTTTTTTACAGTATCCGTATCTGTAGTCTCTAAGCCCCAGAATTCATTTAAATGAGTGATAACTTTTTGGATATCAAACGTATTTTCATCTTTGAAAAGAAGCATAGCAAGAAGTAATTCATTTCCAGGTACTGCCTCAGGTTCTTTTTCTTTCTTTTTCCAGTTTCAGTTGCCTGGCTTTTTGAATGTAGACGTCAC
>JAJBTP010000510.1 GCA_020860805.1 Tannerellaceae bacterium
TTTGCGACTTGTTTGCATAAATATACAGTATGAAAACAAAAAAAAGAACGACTTGAAGCAATATGCCGGATTATCCGGACGGAGAAGGTTTGTAATCAGGAGGAGTTAGTGAACCATTTGAATAAGCGTGGATTCTCAACTACTCAGGCAACCTTATCTCGTGATATCAAACAGCTTAAAATCGTTAAAGTCCCGGACGGAGAGAATAAGTATGTATATTGCCTGCCGGAACAGGTTGTAAATCTCCAGGTAACTAATACAGACCCGGTATATCACCCGAATATTGAATTTTCGGGTAATCTGGCTGTTATTAAAACACGGTCCCGGATGGGCTATGGGAATTGCGTCTGATATTGACACGCATGCATCCAAAGAGATTCTGGGAACAATAGCCGGAGACGATACCATCCTGGTTATCCCACGGGAAGGTTATAACCGGGAAGAAATAGCAAATGCTTTAATACGTTTTATATCAGATTAAAATATTCGATATCAGTATTTATCATTATTACCGCTGACGAAAGTAATGAAAGAAGAATTAGAGATTGATGTAATGGTGGCCGACGAAAGCCATGTGGTATATGTAGATACAATTCTGGATACCATTGAGGCTGCCGCTAAAGTCCGGGGGACAGGTATTGCCAGCCGCTCACACGAATATGTGGCTCAGAAAATGCGTGAGGGGAAAGTAATTATCGCCCTGGATGGTGATAAATTTGCGGGCTTCAGTTACATTGAATCCTGGGGCAACAAACAATATGTTGCGACCTCCGGATTAATTGTAGCCGATGGTTATCGCCAGTTAGGCTTAGCCAAGCGGATTAAACACGCTGCTTTTGAACTGGCCCGTTTACGATGGCCTAAAGCTAAACTATTCAGTCTGACTTCCGGAAGCGCCGTCATGAAAATGAATACGGAATTGGGCTATATTCCGGTTACATTTGCTGAATTGACAGACGATGAAGCATTCTGGAAAAGTTGCGAAGGGTGTATTAACCATGATGTATTAATACGTACTGAACGACGATACTGTATCTGTACAGCTATGTTATTCGATGCAAATGACCCACGTTGTCAGCTACTCGAAGAAAAGCACAGGTTATTACGTAAAAGGAAAGAAGAAAATTAAAAAATTTAATGCATATGAAAAGAAAAGTAGTTTTAGCATTCAGTGGAGGATTAGATACCTCTTATTGCGCCATGTATCTGGCTAAAGAAAAAAATTTCGAAGTATACACAGCCCTTGTAAACACAGGAGGATTCAGTGAAGAAGAATGTAAAGCCATTGAAGAAAGAGCTTACAAACTCGGAGCTGTAAAACACGTAACTCTGAATGTTGAACAGGAGTATTACGATAAAAGTATCAAATATATGATTTTCGGTAATGTACTCCGTAATGGTACCTATCCGATTTCAGTAAGTTCTGAACGCGTTTTTCAGGCATTAGCTATCATTAACTATGCCAAAGAGATTGGTGCGGACGCAGTAGCTCACGGTAGTACAGGTGCAGGAAATGACCAGGTTCGTTTCGACCTGACTTTTGATGTGATTGCACCTGAAATTGAAATTATTACTCCAACACGGGATATGAATCTGAGTCGTGAGTATGAAATCAATTATCTGAAAGAACATGGTTACGAAGCCGATTTCGTAAAAATGGAATATTCTATTAATAAAGGTCTTTGGGGAACAAGCGTAGGAGGTAAAGAAACATTGCATTCCAACCAGACACTTCCGGAAACAGCTTATCCTTCTCAATTGGAAGCAGAAGAACAGGAAGAAGATATTTTCATTGACTTCACGGAAGGTGAAATTACAGGTGTAAACGGAGTAACCTATGAAAATAAACTGGATGCTATCCGTAAAGTTGAAGAGTTAGGAGCACGTTGGGCGATTGGACGCGATATGCATATCGGTGATACGATTATTGGTATTAAAGGACGTGTAGGATTTGAAGCTGCCGGACCTCTATTAATTATAAATGCACACAAAATGCTTGAAAAACATACACTGACCAAATGGCAACAATACTGGAAAGAACAGTTAAGCACCTGGTATGGTATGTTTCTGCATGAAGCACAATACCTTGAGCCGGTAATGCGTGATATGGAAGCTTTCCTGGAAAGTTCTCAACAAAATGTAACCGGACGTGTAATCATTACTTTACGCCCTTATACCTATACATTAGTAGGAGTTGAAAGCGAATTTGACCTTATGAAAAGTGACTTCGGCGTATATGGAGAAGAGCAGAAAGCATGGACAGCAGATGATGTAAAAGGATTCACTAAAATTCTGGGTAACCAGATGAAGATATTTTATTCAGTTCAAAAGAAAAACGATAAAGAATGATTAAAATAGGTATTATAGGAGGAGCCGGGTATACAGCAGGCGAATTAATCAGGCTCCTTATTAACCACCCGGATGCACAGATTATATTTATCAATAGCAGCAGTAACGCCGGAAATAAAATTACGGATGTACATAGCGGGTTATTCGGAGAAACAGATTTGAGTTTCACCGGCGAACTCCCATTGGATAGTATTGACTTATTATTTTTCTGTACAGCACATGGAGATACCAAAAAATTTATGGAATCCCATACTATACCGGAAAAAGTAAAAATCATAGATTTATCAACCGATTATCGCCATAAAGCAGAGGGAAACCCATTTATTTACGGCCTTCCTGAATTGAATAGGCGCGCGATATGCGAGTCTCAATATATAGCAAATCCCGGATGTTTTGCAACCTGTATCCAGTTAGGATTACTCCCTTTAGCAAAACATCTGATGCTGAACAACGAGATTCATGTAAATGCAATTACCGGTTCTACCGGTGCAGGTGTAAAACCGACCTCTACCTCTCATTTCAGCTGGAGAAATGACAATATATCTATTTATAAGCCTTTTGAACATCAGCATCTGACAGAAATCAACCAGAGTCTGGTACAATTGCAGAACAGTTTCAATAGCGCTATTAATTTCATTCCGGTACGTGGTAATTTTTCACGTGGCATTTTTGCATCTATCTATATGGATTGTAAAGTGGAACTGGATGAAATCAAACGAATGTATGAAGCGTATTATGAAGATCATTCATTTACCTTCATCACAGATAAAAATCCGGATTTAAAACAGGTAGTTAATACAAACAAGTGTTTAATTAACCTTCAGAAATTCGGAAATAAACTATTAATCATTTCGATGATTGATAATCTGTTGAAAGGTGCAAGCGGACAGGCTATTCACAACATGAACCTGATATTCGGCCTGGAAGAAACCGTTGGGCTTCACCTGAAACCATCAGCATTTTAGAATTTGCCTGGCAAATTCAATAGGTAACAGTTGGCGGATAGTAGCACGTTCACTACCCACTACCAGCTATTAACTATCAACTTCTTAAAAAAAGAAATTATGAACTTATTTGATGTATACCCTTTATTCAATATAGAGATTGTAAAAGGAAAAGGTTGTCATGTATGGGATACCGAAGGAACCGAATACCTGGATTTATACGGCGGACATGCGGTCATTTCAGTAGGCCACAGTCATCCGGAATACGTAGCAGCCATTACAGACCAGGTAAATAAATTAGGTTTTTACTCTAATTCGGTTATCAATTCCTTACAACAAAAGTTAGCAGATAAATTAGGCAAAGCTTCAGGTTATAACGATTATGCCTTATTCCTTATTAATTCGGGAGCTGAAGCAAATGAAAATGCATTAAAACTGGCTTCTTTCCACAACGGTAAAAAACGGGTAATTGCCTTTAAAAAGGCATTTCACGGAAGAACCTCCGCTGCTGTACGAGTGACAGATAACCCCAGTATCATAGCTCCGGTTAATGAAGACCTTCCCGTTACCTATCTTCCTTTAAATGATATTGAAGCTATTGAAACAGAATTAAAGAAGGGAGATGTTTCTTCTATCATCATTGAAGGTATACAGGGCGTAGGTGGAATTCAATTTCCTACAGACACCTTCCTGAAACAGCTCAGAGATATCTGTAACCAATATGATACAGTCTTAATTCTGGACGAAATTCAATCCGGATATGGCCGGAGTGGCAAATTCTTTGCCCATCAATACGCAGACATTCGTCCGGACATCATCACTGTAGGGAAAGGCATCGGAAACGGTTTTCCATTAGCAGGTGTATTAATTAGCCCCATCTTTAAGCCCTCATATGGTATGTTAGGTACTACATTCGGCGGTAATCATTTAGCCTGTGCTGCCGGTATTGCAGTATTAGACATTATGGAAAAAGAAAAACTGGTAGACAATGCGGCTAAAGTTGGAGAATACCTAATGAATGAACTACAGTTACTACCCGGTATCAAAGAAATCAGAGGCAGAGGTTTGATGATTGGTATTGAATTCCAGGACTCTATCAAGACTGTACGGAATAAACTGTTATTTGAAGAAAAAGTTTTTACCGGTATTGCCGGAACAAACACAATCCGTTTACTTCCTCCATTAACTCTAACAATGGAAGAGGCCGCCGAAGCAATTAAACGCATAAAAAAAGCACTCCTATAAATGAAATTGACAGTTGACAATTAATTAATTAAAAGAATTGTCAATTGTCAATTGTTAATTGTCAATTTGTTTGTACTTTTGCACCAAAATTCAACGCAATACAACGTAAAGTTAATATTTGAATAATGAGTGCACAAACTCCTTTCCTTTTATTTTCGGGTACCAGATCCCGTTATCTCGCTGATAAAATTTGCAAGAGTCTTGGTTTACCGTTAGGACAAATGAACATTCAGTACTTCGCTGATGGTGAATTCTCAGTTTCTTATGAAGAGTCTATTCGTGGACGGGATGTATTTTTAATCCAGTCAACTTTCCCTAATTCTGACAACCTAATGGAATTACTATTAATGATTGATGCGGCAAAACGTGCTTCTGCCCACTCTATCATTGCTGTTGTTCCTTATTTCGGATGGGCACGCCAGGACAGAAAAGATCAACCCAGGGTTTCTATTGGTGCTAAATTGATTGCTGATATGCTTAGCACAGCAGGTATCGACCGTCTTATTACAATGGATTTACATGCAGACCAGATTCAGGGCTTTTTCAACGTGCCTGTGGATCACTTGTATGCCTCCTCAGTATTTCTGGAGTTTATCCAGAAAAAACTCCCTATGGATAACCTGGTAATTGCAACTCCTGATGTAGGAGGCACTAAACGTGCCAGCAGCTATTCAAAATATCTGGGAATACCTATGGTTATTTGTCACAAATCCCGTTTGCGGGCCAACGAAGTGGCAGAAATGCGGATTATCGGTGATGTAGAAGGTAAAGATGTGCTTCTTGTTGACGATATGGTAGATACTGCCGGAACCATCACTAAAGCGGCTGACCTAATGTTGGCTAACGGTGCCAAATCGGTTCGTGCGATTGCCAGTCATGCAGTCATGTCAGACCCGGCTTCTCAGCGTGTTGACGATTCAGGATTAACTGAGATTTTCTTTACAGACTCTATCCCCTATCCGGGGAAAAGCCCAAAAGTTAAAATCCTTTCTATTTCCGATATGTTTGCTGAAGCCATCCGTCGTGTATGCAATGATGAATCTATCAGCAATTTATATGTGATAAAATAATGATCCGAATTCGATAAAGAAAAATAATATAATAAGAGAGGCTGAAGCTTAGAAATAAGACAGCCTCTTTTTTTCATTCATACCACTAAAAAACATTCCCTAAAATGATTTTTTACCTTTCACCCTTCACAAATCGCTGTAACCAACTGATAAACAATACGTAAAAGTGTCAAGGATAGTGTGAAGGATAAGGCCAACCCTTCACATGCTATTCATAAAACAAAAAGCTTATTATCAACATCTTAAATC
>JAJBTP010000005.1 GCA_020860805.1 Tannerellaceae bacterium
GTATAACTCCCTACCTAAAGTATACAAGCCTAAAACATCACCGGTAGCCGAACAGATACAGGGACGTGCTATTACTGAAAACAGTCGCTATTCGTCTCTTTTATTTGAATCGTATATTACTTTTGATAAGACATTTGCCGGGATGCATCATCTGAATGTAATCGGGGGTTATTCCTGGCAGGAGTTTGATAGCTATGTAGAGTCTACCAAAGTAGAAGGGTTTGTGACCGATAACCTGGGAGCTGATAACCTGGCGGGTGGTATTAACCCTACTCCTACCAATAATCAGGAAAAAACCGTCTTATCTCTTTCTTCGGACGTGTGAATTACAACTTAAAAGAGCGTTATATGTTGACGGCGACCCTGCGTAATGATGGTTCTTCCCGGTTTGGTCCGAATAACCGCTGGGCTTTATTTCCTTCGGCAGCTATTGCCTGGAAAATTAATGAAGAAGATTTCATGAAAGGGCAGCAGGTATTCGATGATTTAAAATTACGGGTAGGTTTTGGTGTAACAGGTAACCAGGATATTGGTAACTTCCGGTATAGCCAGACCTATAATGTGGACCGGAAAAGCGGTACCTATTTCGGACAGACTGTATACCCGGCTTATATGATTACCGGTATTGCTAATCCGGACCTGAAATGGGAACAAACAGCTCAGTGGAACCTGGGGATTGACTTTGCTTTCCTAAGCAATAAACTGAAAGGGTCTATTGAATTATATAGTAAAAAGACTACCAACCTGTTGCTGACTATTGATGCGATTCAGCCTGCTGTAAGCTCGACTTATCTGGATAACATCGGCGCAATGACTAATAAAGGGGTTGAGTTTACCCTGAATGCAGCTTTATACAGTACCAGTAATTTCGATTGGAACGCAAACTTTAATATTGCTTACAATAAGAATAAGATTACTGAACTGTACAATGATAAAGATATTAATTATGGGGCTGTAAGTGGTTCAGGGGCTTCCGGAAACACACAGATTCTACGGGTAGGTGAATCTATTGGTACATTTTACGGACTGAAATTCGTAGGTATCAGGGATGGCCAGGAGGTTTTTGAATCAGACGAACGAACCGTAATCGGAAACGCATTGCCTGACTATACACTCGGGTTGACCAACTCGTTTAGTTACAAAGAGTGGGATTTATCTTTTGTATTCCGTAGCCAGTTAGGGATGGATATTTATAATAATACACGGGCTGAATTGAGCCAGGGTAACCGTTTACCGGGACAAAATACCAACCGGGAAGGTGCTGAATTCTACAAAAGTGGTGGAGCCGGTATTGTATATCCCTCTTCCCGTTGGGTAGAGAATGGTTCATTCCTACGTCTGGACAACATAACACTGGGATATAATTTTAAAGTGTTCCCCCAGGTAATTAAATCTGCACGCATATATGCAACAGCACAGAATCTGTTTGTCATTACCAAATACAAAGGATATGATCCTGAAGTAAATAACGACAGTGGTAGTAAAGGCATTAATTCGATTGGTATTGATTATTGTAGTTATCCGCATGCACGAACTTTCACTTTTGGAGTAAACGTTAATTTTTAAATCTGTTTTGTCATGAAAAAAATATCAATAATATTCCTTTTTACTTATCTTTTTTATTCCTGTACGGATTTGGATATTTCTCCTAACAGCCAGCTGACAGATGATACGGCTTATAAATCAAAGGAGGAATTCCTGTATGGTTTATCCAATGTATATGCCACACTGGGTGTCTGGTCCGAAATCACACATAAAGCCGGTGCTTCGACAGACGAACTTATTTTCCCGGCACGGGGCGCAGACTGGAAAGGACATTTACAACCTTTACAGGACCATAGCTGGGATAGTGATAATGATGAGCTGAATAGTTTATATAATGGTGTTTCGCAGGTAATTGCTGTAAGTAACTCTTTTATTGATGCTATCGAAAAGAGTGATTTCAGTACAGACAAAGATATTCTGGTAATTAAAGCTGAAACCCGTTTTGTAAGAGCTTTTGCTTATTTCCTGATGATGGATATGTGGGGCAACGTGCCTCTGGTGACTTCTCCTGAATATGACCCTAAAAATCTGCCTAAACAAAAAAGCCGGAAAGACATTTTTGAGTTTGTGGAAGATGAACTGAAGGAGATTATTGAAGACGGCCTGGCGGATGCTGTTGAATACGGACGTGTGGATTCCTATGCCGGCAAGACACTTCTTGCCAAACTCTACCTGAATGCAGAAGTATATCTGGGAGAAGGGAATGCCAAATGGAATGAAGTAGTATCTCTGACAAAAGATATTATAGAAAACAGTAACTATATTCTGGAAGATAATTTCAAAGATGTATTCAAATGGGATAATTTTAATTCGAAAGAGATACTCTTTGCTATGGTATGTGACAGCCGGGGTACCCGGGCAGAAAATATATCCTATCTTTTTACCCTAAATGATATGTCTTTAAAATATGGTGATTTTGCCAAAGGCTGGAATGGTTGTTCTACTTTACCTACTTTCTACCGTTCGTTTGACGCTACGGATGTACGCCGGGAAATATTCCTCGAAGGTCCACAGGTTGATGTAAACGGTGATCCTATTATTCAAACAGATGACCAGGGTAACACCCGGCAACTGGAGTTTAGTATCGATTATTATGACCGTACACCAGGTGCAAACAGCACATATGATCCTGTATATAATGCAGACCATTGGGATGGTGTACGTGTAGTAAAATACCTGATGGATGGTATCGGTGGTTCTATGGAAGAACGTACATTGAACAATGGCCTTCCTATTCTGCGGTATGCCGATGTTTTATTAATGCGTGCGGAAGCTTTGTTCCGCCTGGATAACAACAGTACGGAAGCCCTGACCCTGGTAAACCAGGTACGTACCCGCAACGGATACAATCCGGTGACTCCTTTCGCTGTCCTGACTGAAGAAAATTTATTGGCTGAAAGAGGACGCGAATTTACCTGGGAGGGTTGGAGAAGAAATGACCAGATTCGTTTCGGTGTATGGGAACAACCCTGGGACTACAAACCCCAGAGTAGCCCGGTATACAGATTATTTCCTATCCCACAGAGACAAATGGACTCTAACCCGAACCTGAAACAGCATACGGGTTATTAAGTTCGTATATTAAAATCCCGGAGAGACGGGATATCCAGCGTATTTAAAAGTCCAGAAAGATAGCGTGTCTTTTCGGGACTTTACACTTCTTTCCTTTTAATTAGTAATGATTTTATTATTTCATCAGAATGAATAAATATTTTTCGTTTTGTTTTATTGTTTTACTTTCCTGTAATCAGGGAGTGGTAGAAACTGATTTTTCTATGCACACTGCTCTACAGGGGGTAAATTCAACAACAGGGAAACCTGATAACGGGGAGTACCTGTATGTAACGGCTGGCAATACACTCTACTCTATCGGGAACCAATACGGACAATTTCCGGAAATTGGTTTTCATGTACCGGGTGAAATGGGGGGGGTATCTGGCAACATCCTATTAAACTGGCAGATGGTTTTCGTTTAGGTTTATACTTAAATGGTAAACAGGAAAAAGTGGATTTGGAGGCAAGTGAGCAATTTATTACTTATCCGTTTGCTTCCCAGTTTGAATACAATGTACCGGAAAACAACCTGCGGATTATCCGGACAGACTTTGTACCGGATAGTTTACCGGTGCTGGTGGTAGAGTATAAACTTTGCAATGATTCCAAAACCAGGATTGAATGTGTACCTGTATTTGAATTCTTTTCTGACCTGAGTCCGGTTTGGCTGGGGGAAAGAAATGGTATGACAGACCAGGAGGATTTATTACAGGACACTACCGGATATCCAGGTCTGACGCTTATCAAAGATAAAGGCAACGAATGGTATACGGGTATTACTTCCGACAGAGCACAATCTCCGGAAATACATCAGCATTCCTCGCCTTATCAGGGACAAGGATTGGCGGTGACTTTATCTTCAGATTCTTCTATCATCCTGAAACCGGGTGAACAGGCTTCTGTCCGGTATTATATAAGTGGTTCTATGAAAAGTCCTGCAGAGATAGAGCAGCATCTACGGATTGCCAAAGAAAATCTGCCCGCTCTTTTCAGAGAAAAAAGGAACGGTACAAACAGATAGACCAAACGGCTGCTATCCTTATTCCGGATACTTTGTTGATGCAGACATACCAATGGGGTAAATATAATACGGACTGGCTGGTAAGAGACGTACCCGGTATGGGAAATGGATTGAGTGCCGGTTTGCCCGACTACCCCTGGTTTTTCAGTAATGACCAGGCAGCTACTTTTAAAGGGTTACTGGGTGCCCGTAATCCGGAACTTTTCTATAACTCATGGAGCATGTTGAAAAAGATATCGGATGCGTTTAATAATCATTCGGGAAGGATTATTCATGAAGTATCCACAAATGGTGCCGTATATGATAAAGGCCGTATGGAGGAATCACAGGAATTTATTATCACAGCCTGGTATATTTACAAATGGACAGGTAACATAGAATTTTTACGTACCTATTATGAACATGGAAAGAAAGTCTGGAAATTTCTGCAGGCACATGACACCAATAATAATCTATATGTGGAAGGATACGGAGGTACCGAAATCGAAGGACTGAATGACGAGATGCTGGATGTAGCTGTACATACCCAGACTTTCCTGGAAGTAATGGCTGCTATGGCCACGTTGTTTGATGAACCCGCCTTACAGGCTGATTATGCTGAAAAGGCAGCTATACTGAAAAAGAATATTAACATCGACTGGTGGAATCCGGAAGAAAACCGGTATTTTGATTTCAGAGCTTCTAAAGACAAAGCCATCCAATTGATTGATGTGGCTCTTGATGAACGGGTAATTGACGGAAGAAATGAATGGGCAAAGGTAAGATTACAGAATCTGAAAAGACGCATTCTTTGCGGGGACTACCCATATGATGGATATAGTGTTTTCTACAATGCTTCTACTTTATCTCCCCTGACCGCCGGGATTGCCGATAAGGAAAAAGCAATAGCTGCTCTGGAAGAAGCTTCTTTCTTTACCAATAAATTCGGATTATATGTAGCAGGTATTGCACGTCCGGATGATATTACACTGGAAGAGAGTTCTGTTAAACATCGTTTGGAAAATGAATTCAACTACAATGAAGCTATTATGACTGCCGGAACAAACTCACTGGCATTAGCCGAATGTAAATACCGGGGCAGTGAATATGCACTGAAATATATGCACCAGATTGCAAACAACTTTAGTTTTGCCACCCCGGGTACGACTTATGAGGTATCACCGGACTATGGTATGTTTGTACAGGCCTGGAATATATGTGGTATTAATATCCCTTTGATTCAATGTATGTTTGGAGTTCAACCGGATGCATATCATAAACTAATTACACTGCATCCGAATATTCCTTCCGGCTGGGAATACGCTACGCTTGAAAACCTGATAATAGGAAACATGTTTCTTTCGATGGATTATAAAAAGCAAAAAGATTCTGTAACATGGGATATCCAATGTACGGAACATGATTGGACAATAGATTTCCAACTTCCGGATTCCGTAACAGTCGTGACAGTAAATGATAAACCTGTTACGATTTCGAATGGAATGATCCGGTTGGCAGGGAAAGAAAACAGTATTATGTTTTAGTAACAGAAGGCTGTCCCAAAACTGGGATGACCAGGGTTATTTACCTTTTGGGACACCTTCTTTTTATTTCTTAAAATGAACTATACAGGATGTTTCTACACCAAACGATTTTCTTTTTTCTTTACCAAATGATGAGCTATGCCTATTTCTACTAATGGGAAAGCTATTCCTAACGGGAATAATAAAATTATTTTCATTTTGAG
>JAJBTP010000262.1 GCA_020860805.1 Tannerellaceae bacterium
AAAACGATTTACTTTTTTTGTTGTTTCATAAATAGTAAATTTATACAAATTCAACGGTCCAGATAAGAAAAAGAGAAATAAACCTTATCTTTCGTATGATTAAAAATATAGAAATGGATATACGGACAATCAATGTAATCAGATATATTACTCCTCTACGGGAAGGAGGTTCACTACCTGCACTTGCAGAAGGAGACGATGATTTTAAATATGTGGTTAAATTCCGGGGGGGCAGGCCATGGTACACGGGCTTTAATTGCCGAATTGATAGGAGGTGAAATAGCACGCTGTCTTCAACTCCGGATTCCGGAAATTGTATTCCTGTATCTGGATGAAGCCTTCGGACGCACAGAAGGAGATGAAGAGATACAGGATTTATTAAAGAATAGCCAGGGTATCAACCTCGGACTCCATTATCTGTCAGGAGCCTTAACTTACGATCCGGCTGTTACTACTTTACCAGCCGGATTAGCTTCACGTATTGTATGGATGGATGCTTTTCTTACGAACGTAGACCGGACGGTCAAAAATACCAATATGCTTATCTGGAATAAAGAATTATGGTTAATAGATCACGGAGCCTGCCTGTATTTTCATTCCAACTGGGATGATACACAACAAAAGGCTTTAAATCCTTTCCCAATGATAAAGGAACATGTACTTTTGCAGCAGGCAAATCAACTTCTGGAAGCAGACGCATTCTGTAAAAATATATTGACCAATGATACAATCCGGGAAATCGTAGACCTTATTCCTAACGACTGGTTAAACTGGTCTGATATTCAAACACCGGAGGAAATGCGGGAAATATATTTCAATTTCCTGACCGAACGATTGGCCTATTCTGAGATATTTGTAAAAGAAGCCCTCAATGCAAAAGAAATACTTGTATGAATACGCTGTTATCCGGCTGGTACCCCGGATTGAAAGAGAAGAATTTTTCAATGTAGGTTTAATTCTTTTTTCTAAAGAAGCCCGTTTTATCCGTGTCCGGATTCATCTGGATACAAATAGATGGAATGCTTTCCATACAGAACTGGATAAAGAGTGGGTAATAAATCATTTACATTCTTTTGAAAAAATAGCTCATGCAGACCCCACCTGTACTGCCCCTATTGCCACCCTGGAAATAGCGGAAAGATTTCGCTGGTTAACCGCTGTCCGCAGTGCATCGATTCAAACCTCCCGGCCTCATCCGGGATTTTCTGCTCACCCTGAAGAAACCTTCGAAAAGTTATTCGAAGAACTTATTTTATAAAAGTAGAAAATAAACATCCGGAGAGCTGTTTTTGTTAGATATATAAACATCTGACACATGCGCCCATATCCCGTTTTCAGGAATTTTAAAGATTATTTTTGGAAAAGACTTTTACCGGCTATACTCATTGCCGGTTCAGGGCTTCTATTTCTGAATTTCTTCCTGGCTTACCGGTTACAGAGTGTTTTGAGACAGGAATTAAAGGAACGGGTAGCTACCGCTTCCGGCGGTTTTTATTCACTTACCTTTGAAAATCTATCCATTCATCTCCTAAACGGAGAATTAAGTATCGAAGGAATCAGGATTCTACCGGATTCTACTGTATTTAGTCAATGGTAGGCTAAAGATAGCCTGCCTCTTAATTATGTTGAAGGAACCATTCAGAAAATAGACTTTAAGGGTATCAACCTCATTTGGTTACACAATTACAGAAGATTAAATTTCCAATCTTTTGACATTATTAATCCGGATATAAAAGTAACGGATGCTTTTTATTCGGACCGGCATGTGGTGAAAACTTCGCCTACCCCATCCAAAACTTTGTACGAATTTATTGAGCCTTATATAGATGTTTTGTCGGTCAATCAGTTAAATATAGAAAATGCCTCTTTCGCATTCCAGGTAGAAAATCCTTTTAATCCCATGCTTTACCAAATTCGGGATATTGACTTATATACTTACAATTTCCGGTTGGATTCCAATTCGTTTGCCAATGGGAATTTGCTTTACTCCGAGCATTTTGAATTTATTTCAGACCGTCATCAGACTCTTCTGGTTAATAATGATTTTCTGCTGGAGGCGGATACTATTTTAATCAATACAAAAGATTCATTAGTACTCCTGAAAGATATACAGTTGATACAAAAAGATTCCATGGATAACCATGGGTATATTGAAGGCGAAATACCGGTTGCCAAACTACAGGGCGCAGCATTCAGAAGAGAGAAGGCTTTTAATTCGTTATATGCAGACTCGTTTACCATAGATGTATCTGACTTACGCATCTTTTCACCGGGAAAGTCGGGCAAGACTCTCTCCCATCCGGCAGATAGTTTGTCCCCAGATTCTTTACCTCCTTCCTTTCTTTATTCTTTTTCTCTCTACGACTTTATCTCACCGGTGCTGCAAAGAGTAAACATAGAGCAGATACATATCGGTGAAACACGTCTTGACTATTCTTACCTGAAAGAAAATGAACGGGAAACGATCCGGATAGAAAGACTCACTTTTTCTGCCGATAATTTCGTGATAGATTCCGTATTTGAACAGAAATATGGAATCCGGTATGTCCAACATTGTACACTGGAAGCAGAAAACGGTTTTATAGATATGCCTTCCATCAATCAGCAAATGATTTTTGACTCACTGCTTTTAAATACCAAAGAAGGATATTTTCATTTATCAACCGTAGATATTCAACCGGTTACCATGAAATGCAGCAAAAGCTTTATCGCCGGAAAGTTAGCCGGATTAACCATGGATAGTATTCAATATAAAAACGGATTAAGTATCGGTAAAATAGAAATAAACCAACCTCTATTTCATGTATATCAGGGCAGAAAGAAAAAGAGGAATAAACACAAACCTGACTCCACACCTTTTTCTCCTCTTTTTCAATTTCTCACAGTACAGGAAGCCTCCCTAAATAAGGGAACTATCATTCTGTATGATACCAGGCACAAACCTACCTGGAAATTTAAAAACCTGAATACACGGCTGACAGGGGTAATTTTTACTCCGGAAACCTGGAATTCTACGCCTGGCTTTATCTGTAATGAGTTGGGTATACGAATAGCTGATTTTGATAATTACATCCAACAGGATAATTATCAGTTAAAACTCAAAAAGGGATACTATTCAAGCCGTTCCGGGAAATTGGATATACAGGACATTCATCTCATCCCACAAACTGAAACCTGGAAACAGACACCTACCTCATATGTAGACATACAGATAGATGGGATACAGACCAGCGGATTAAAAAACATCTGGAAGAATACAGATTATCTGCAAGCCGACTCCCTATCCATCCGTCAACCTTTCATACAAATAGCAAAAACGGATAATTCCCTGTCCGCCACCGTACAGGAAAAAGCAGAAGAGGTAACCCCCCCCTCCAACCTTTCCGGGAATTAGATATCAATCATATTGGTATACAGGAAACCCGACTGGCCTATACAGATAAAATGAAAGAACAGGAATTAAAAGTCAGATACGAACAGTTAAATATCGAAGAAATTCAATGGAATATCCAGGAGGAACGAACTGTGAGTATGAAAAATTTTGAAATATTCTCGCCGGATGTACAACGGACTGTAAACAGTTATGATAGTATTCAGGCTTCCAATTCCGGGACAAAAAGCATTCCGGAAATTCTGTATCCGTATGCTGAAAAACTTTCTTTACATCATTTCCTGGCTGATAATATCTCTCTTCGTGCCCAGCAACCTTATATGGGGACAGACCTGACTATTGATGAAGTAGAATTAGACTCGCTAAACTGGCTTTTTAAGGAACCGGAAAAAGCATGGAATTAAACAGGATTAGTATCCATACGCCTTCTGTCGAAATATTTCAGAAAATAACTCCTACGGATACCTCTACGGAAGAAAAAACAGATTCTATTCAAACCAGTTTATATGATCAATTCAGTCTGTTAGGTGACCGGATAAATATCCGGACAATTGAACTCACAGAAGGTAACCTGGACTTTACATCTCAACAAAATGAGAATGAAGTGAATAATCAAAAAGTAAGCAATACCGACTTTTCCCTACAGAATATAGCACTTGATAATGAAAACAAAACGTTTACCTATGAAAACATTCACCTATACAGTGAGAACCTTTCTATACCTATCGACAATGGTTTTTATACGCTGGATATGGAAACCGTAGAATTAGAAGATAAAGAAATAAATATAAACCGGTTTCACTTAAACCCCTTGTATAGTAAAACTGAGTTTGCCTACCGCCACCCAAAACACCAGGATTGGTTTGATGTAATAGTTGATAGAGTAAATATACAGGATATAGACTTACCTGCTTTTTTTCTGGATACAACTCTAACCATAGGAAAAGTAACAGTGGATAATCCGGAATTGCAGAATTTCAAAAACAAACAGATCTATGTTCCCCCCAAATGGATGCCAATGCTATACGAAAGCATACAAAAAGCACCCGTTCCTATTGATATACAGGAAGTAAAAGTTAGTAATCTGAAAGTAATCTATGAAGAGTTAGCTAAAAATAAAACGGAACCGGGAAAACTGGTATTTACAGAATTAAATGGTGTACTTACCGGAGTCACCAACATCGTATCTTATCCCGAACAATATATGCGTCTGGATGCAGACGGTAAATTATATGGAGAAGGACATTTTAATGCCGTATGGTTATTACCGGTTGATTCCTTAAATGACCGGTTTATTCTGGAAGCTTACCTACCGGAGATGGACTTAACTTTACTGAATGAAATGATTGCTCCCCTGGCAACTGCCCGGTTAGCCGGCGGAGAGGTAACGGACTTATACTTTTTAATGGATGCCGGAAGTGTCGGAGGTTCCATTGATATGCTGTTATTATATGAGGGGCTCAAAGTCGATATTTTTAAAATTCAGGAGGGAGAAATAAAAAGTAAAAAATTTCTTAACTTCCTGGTAAATGCTGTTGTAAGAAATAATAATCCAAACACACCCGGAAATCCCCGTTCTAAAGCCCGGCATTCCTATGTAGTTATTAAACGTGACCCCTATCATTCCACTTTTAATTATTTATGGCAATTACTCCGTCCTGCTGTGACAGAATCCGTAGGTATCAGTAAAACAGAGCAAAAAATAGCAGGAGGAATCGGCAAATTCTTCACCAAAATAAAGAATACATTCAGTAAAAAAAGTGACCCGAAGGAAAAATAACAATTTCCTCTGCTTAGGAATCCTTATCCCGGTTCATTCCTTCTAAATCGACACCACGGAACTCCTTCCCTGCAATAAGTTCCCGCTTAAAAATATTAAAACAAAGAAGAAAGAAGGAAATTAGTAAAGGGCCAAAAATAACACCGATAAACCCAAATAAAGATAAGCCGATAAATACACCAAAAATCGTAATCAAAGGATGGATATCAGCCAGTTTCTTTTGCAACATAAAGCGAATAAAATTATCCGCATTCGAGATAACGATAATAGCATATATACCCAAGCCTAATGCATGTAACCAATGTCCGGATATACCCATATACAAACAAAGTGGAAACCATACAATAGCCGTACCAATCACCGGAATGATAGTAGCTACGCAAGCAATCAAACCAAATAAGATAGGAGTAGGCGCCTTAAAAATAAAATAACCGATAGTAGCAATAACACCCTGTATAATAGCCAGTAAAGGAATTCCAATAGCATTGGACTTAACCATAATATTAATTTCCCCCATTACCTGCTTTTTATTTTCATCATTGAAAGGCAAAATACTATATACATATTTTTCCATTTCTCTTACACCAATAAGCATAAAGTAAAGGACTAATACCAGAATTGCTATATTAATGCCAAAACCACTGATCCCCCCCCCATCAGATAT
>JAJBTP010000554.1 GCA_020860805.1 Tannerellaceae bacterium
ATCATACAAAGTTAATAATATTCTCTGAAAATGAATATAGTTTAGGGCTGAACAATTATACGGTTTCCCTGTGTATGCGATATAAACTCCGGTGCATATAAACACTGTATAGTACTCAGACCGCCGCTATAATTGCCTGTCCGGGAAACATACCCTTCATATTCCAACACAAAAGTGCCTGCCGGTAACCGTTCCATATAGAAATTCTCCGACAAGTCTTTCGGTGAACGGTAAACAAAGATTCCGTCCCTATATTGTAAACCGGATAATTGTCCCGATGGTTCAATACAACCCGGACGTAAATCATTCAGATATACATAGTTCATTTCCTGCGTAGAACGAACCGTCAGCCGTACCACCACTTTATCCCCCACCCGCAAAGGTCTTTCGGGGGTAACAGGTATGATTTGCCGTTGCTCTCCACTATGGGTTTCAACAAACAGCATTTTATCAATGCTTAGTTCTCCTTTATCTGCCGTTACCTGATCCAACGGAATAAAATACTGAGAATAAAGGGCACCCCAGGCAGGTGTTTTTCCTTCTTTATGAATCTCTGCCTGCTCAAAACCGGACTTGACTTTCTCACCGGATACCGTTTCTTTCAGATAACCGGTTACCGCATCACCCTCCCCGGAGGAAAGGGGTGTATCGCCCCATTTCACTGCCAGGGTATTTCCTTCTTCCAACCAGTCCGAGCCACTTTTCAATAAAATATAAACTGCATGTACCGTAGCAGGTGTAGTCGTCCAGCGCTGTGTTCTCTTCCGGAGCAGGAGCCATTGTTTCATCCGGTCTGCTTCTTCCTGTACGGGAGAAACCTCCTCAAACATATCCATAATCATCACATGGGTTTCCTCCGGTGAACCAAAATAATCTGCTCCCCTCCGGTTATTCGCCCAATACATACCTGCTTCCGGCGATACCGTTGCTGTTTTACGGAACCAGTCTGCCATTTCTCCGGCTACTTTCCAGTTACCATTCCGTTGCATCAGTATAGCAACGGCAGCTTTCTCTTTCAGACTTAACTTCTGCCGGTTTTTCTCAGCCTGTGCGGTAAAATAGCGAACGGCTTCCCGGGCATCCCCTTCCGGAATATCCCTGTAACTACTTCTCATAAAAAGATAAGCCACCTGTTGGGATGAAGGAACGTAATTTTTCAGGTCCCGGGCTGATTTTTGTAGTTGCTGATAGTTCTCCAGGATAGCTTTATCCAGATATTGAAGAGCTCGTATCTGCATCTCGCGCTCCTCCTGATTATATTCGATAGCATTTAGCTGTACCAACTGAGCCATTCCCTGCATAATATAAAGCGTCATTTGCCTATCCGGATGGTTTCCTTTAAACCATCCCCAGGCACCACTTTCCAGTTGCTGGTCACGCAACTTCTGCAAAGCTATCTCTTTCTGCGAAGCTGCCCGGTTCACATCAAACAGAAGATCCAGACGTTGTTTCTGCTCTGCCTCCTCTTTGGCTTCCATTACCCAGGGAGTTTCATTCAGTAATATTTGTTTTAAGTCCTCATTTTTCTGCAACTGCGAATAAAGAGTTTCTGCAGTTCCTCCCAGTTCTTTCCATACCCGCAGGATTTGTTCCAAACGGGGCGTAGTAAGTAACAAAGAACGGGCTACTACATTACTATAATAAGCATTAAACCAATCCACCACATTTTCACTTTCCGGATTCACCAATCCCGGCAATGCCTGCACAGCATACCAGACCGGATTCGTTGTCATTTCAAAAGTTAGAGAATACGGACGGGCGCCCGGTATTAAAATACCCGGTTTCACATCAACCGTCCGGGTACCTTCTCCTGTCAGGTAAAAAGGCTGGCTCTCCGTGATCAACACATCGTCCGTAACAACCGGTAAGATATGTTGCTCCCCGTCACCTCCCTGTGCAGAAGTTGCTACAATTCGCACACCTATCAATTCATCCGTATAAGGAACGGTCCATTCCCAGCGATACGAACCGGTTTCATCCATAGCCAACAAGAAATGCTGTCCGGCATTCGCAGGTTGATTTTGTAGTGTATGGCCGGATACCGGGTCAAACAAGTCCAGTGTTACAAGCCCGGTCAGTTCTCCTCCGGTCAGGTTGGTAACCTGTGTGGAGAAACTAACCACGTCTCCTTTCCGCACAAAGCGGGGAAGATTCGGGAGTACCATAACAGGTTTCTGTGTAATTACCTGATTGGTATATAGGCCATATTTCATATCTGCCGTATGAGCAAAAAGCTGCATTTTCCAGGTAGTATTACTTTCCGGAATCGTAAAAGATACCTGCACATCTCCTTCCTTATCTGTCCGTAAGACCGGGAAAAAGAAAGCGGTCTCATTAAAGTTAGTCCGTATCTGCGGTTGACCGCCGGCAGACGGTTCGGGTGCAACCGGGCTATTCGTGTCAGCAACAGCATTCTCCTCCATCACACCTACAGACCGGGCGGCTGCTGATTTCATCCTAACACCTCCACTGTATCCCTGCCGGAGTAGCCGGAAAGAATCCAGTACTCCCTGCCAGCCTATCCTGTCAAAAGAGAGTTCCGGTATGGTTTCATTCCGCAACGGTTTATAGGCACTCTCCATACTTTTTTGTAACCCTTCTCCTTTTTCAAACCAGAACTGACTGACAGCAGGCCGGATAGGTAGATTGAAAGTCCTGCCGGAGGAATAGATATGATCCAGGGATAAGTCGTACATCCAGGCAAGCACCTCCGCATGCACTGCCACAGAATCCGCACCGGTTATACGGAAAGTCCAGTTTTCTGTCTGTCCGGGACGTAAACGGTCGCGGAACACCTGGGGGCGAAAGGCTAACGTTCTATCCGGATATTTACGGAATAAAGAAACATTCTCCCTGTACAATTCCCCGTCTTTTATCAGGGTGAAAGACACAAGTACTCCATCTCCATAGGCAGCCAGGAAAGGAATCCGCAGGGTACGGATTTCATTCGTTAACCGTATAATTTCCCGGCTTACTACTTCCACACCATTCAGTATCTCATACAAAATATACGTACCGGCAAAAGAAGAGCCTATTTGTATTTCTGCTGTTTCACCGGTCAGATAAGCCGTATCTTCAGCCACCTTCCACAGAGGCGTATCCACAGGCGGTTTCTTATCTTCCCTTCCGTATAAAACAAACGTGTTTTCCATTTCTACCGGTTCTCCCTGGCTATCCTTTGCTTCAAACCGGATCCGGTATCTACCGGAAGGCAACCGGCTAAACAGTGCCGGCGGAAGTAGTTCACCGGTCCGGAAACGTCCGGAAGTAATGACTTTTCCTTCTATGAACGTTTCCTCTTCTGCCTGTATCAAAGGATATACCATAAAAGTTCCTTCTGTTGTTACAAACTCACCACTTAATGTATTTGCAATCACTTTGACGCTTACTCCGGCTTTGTTCATTTTATCCTTCAGTCCTTCTGCCGAAAGAACAAAACTTTTCCGGCCTACAGCAAACCGGCCTGTCTCTTCCTGGGTTTCACCTTTACTATCCGTAACCATGACATATACCTGGTACTGATAATATCCCCGGTCTTTTCCCTTTCCGTTTGTCTCACCCGTCGATACCTCAATCCGGAAACTACCATCCGGTTGCAGTTCCGTACTTCCGGCTGCCACCTGTTCATTCCTCTCATTTCCATAATAGCGAAGTAATAAATCCGACTTCACCACCCGGTACGTCACCCGGCCTTCATACACCGGAACACCCGAGTAGGTTTTCACATCCCCGGAAACGGTTACTACGTCTCCATACGCTACCTCTCCAGTAACCGGCAACAGCGTGATTTGGAAAGAAGGACGTTTATATTCTTCTACCTGTATATAGGTACTTATTCCCTCCACCCGGATCGTATAGGTACCCGGCAATCCCTGTGCCGGCAATGTAAACTCACCGTTCAACGACCCAAAGTCATTGGTGGTAAGTGTGCGGGTAGCAACCACCTGGTTATTGGCATCATAGAGTGAAACCGGACAGGTATACCCGGCTACCACCGAAGCCTCCTGGTTCTGTTGGGTAAACGCAATCCCTTTAAAGAAGATAGTTTGTCCGGGACGATACAAATCCCGGTCTGTTATCACCGTAACCCGGGTTGGGTTTTCACTGCCGGGAGGTGTAAAATACGGCGTGTACACTCCGGTTATAAAAGAGGTATTTCCCGGCACTACCATATCAAAACCGGTTATCTCTTTCCTTGCCGGTAACTGTGCTATACCTTCCGGCCCGGTCTTTACTTCTCCGGCTATCTCTATACTGTTTCTTTTTCCCTCATAATACCGTACCGTCACACCCGCCAAAGGTTTGCCACTCTCTAATTCCGTTACAAAAACATCCGTCGGACCATTTGCTCTGGTTCTATACGTTACGGTTACTGAAGTAACGTTGATTATTTTACGGATTTCCATCGCTTCACCCGGTACCCGTACCACCACTTCATACAAACCGGTAGCCAGGGAGGGGAATGTTATTTCTTTCTTTTCTTTTTGGTAAGATTGGTTTACAACCAACGGTACACGAGAGGTCCACACCCGTTTTCCCCTGCCTGCCGGTTCCTGTTGAGTCCGGTAAGTTCCTGCAAAAATATCTTTCGGGGAGAGGGCCGACTGATATATATCCATTTCAACCTGCGCTATATTTACATACTGCAGCACTACCCGGAACTCTTTATCCGGCACAACCGAAGCAGGTAGTTCCAGTTGAAAATTTGGATTTTCTATCTGTTCCAATTTACTCCGGATCAAGCCAATCCGGGGATAATCCGGATAGGTACGAATCGTTTCCGTAGCCAGTTGATAAGCCAGGGCTAATACGGAATCTTCTTTGGCTACATAATATCTGTACAGGTTCATCTGGTCCAACCGGGCGGCCACAATTTCTACAGAAAAAGGATAGGACGCATACATCTTCAACAGTTCATCCAAATGCACACCATACGCCTCCGAACCCTGGTACCTGTATTGCAGCCAGGCCAGTTCAGCCAGCATCAACGCCTCTTTTTCCGGTTGGGTTTCCCGGAAAGAGATGAGTTGTTGGTATAAATCCTCTGTAGGTTGTATATCCAGGGCACGTCCTATCAGAAAATCAAACAAGGTAGGACGCAGGGCCGGCGAATCTTTTCCTTCTTCCATGATTTCCCGGAACTGCCGGGCCGGAGTCTGTTGCAATACTTCTGCAGGCTGCAGGGAAGCTTCTATATGTTTTTTTATCGTATCTGTAAACAGATTTGCAGGCCATTCACGTATATCTTCCGGCACGAATCCGGCGATAGGGGTACGTTGATTAATCTGCCAGCTATTCTGTACATAATACGACCGGTACAGTTCAGCCAGCATCGAGTGCAATACGGCCTGCGTGGCAGGGTCAATAACCGTATCTCCTTCCTTTTCCAGTTCCTGTATAAGAACCGGAAAGTGTTCCGTATCTTTTTCCAGTACTTCTTTCATCCGGCCAATCCATTCTTTGATCCGTGCCGGACTCATTGTTTTCTCTTTTTGTTCCATTTGCCTCTCCATATGTTCCGGTAGCTTTGCTGCGGTACCCTGTAAAACAGTTACTAGCAGGCAACTTACCCATAGTATATACACTCTCATTCTGCTATTCATAGTGAGTCATTTAAATACATCCATTCTGTCCATTAGTTATATAGACATCAAAACCCTGTAAAAATAAGTAAATAACCGGTTAATAAACCCTAAGCGTATAAAGCTCTTATGATTTCCTTAACCGGTATATACTCATAATACAAATGATAGATATTCAATTAACAAAAAGCCAAAACAGCGGATTTTGTTTCATTCGATACGGATGCTTTTCCGGTTCCGTTGTTCCCTGCG
>JAJBTP010000401.1 GCA_020860805.1 Tannerellaceae bacterium
ATTTAATGCAAGTTAATTAAAAATCTGACAACTACATAAAGTAGGTATCAGGTTTCTGTCACCGTATGCGTTATCTACTCGGGCTACGTTAATCCAGAATTTGCAATCATGTAACCATTCCAACGGGTAGGCGGCTTTACTACGGGAATAGGTATGATTCCAGTAATCAGCTGTTACTTCATATTCCGGATGTGGAGCATTTTTCAGCACATTATCTTCTTTGGATGCAATACCGTCTTCTACTTCTTTAATTTCTTTCCAGATGCAACTCAATACTTCCAGAAACCGATCCAGCTCCGCTTTGCTTTCACTCTCCGTTGGTTCAATCATTAATGTTCCATGTACCGGAAATGAAAGGGTAGGGGCATGGTATCCGAAATCCATCAGGCGTTTAGCGATATCACCTTCATCGATACCAGAACGTTCTTTGATTTTGCGGCATTCCAGAATTAACTCATGTCCAACCCGTCCGGTAGTACCTGTATATACAATCCCATACGTGTCTTTAAGCTTGGTTGCCAGATAATTGGCATTCAGAATGGCTGTTTCAGTGGCCTGTTTTAAACCTGATTCTCCTAATAAACGGATATATCCGTAAGTAATGGATAAAATACCGGCACTACCGAAAGGGGGCTGCTGAAACTGTATTCTCTTCACTACCCCACAGGACGGGGTGGGAGGGAAGGAAAGGTCTCAGGTGGTCTGCCACACAGATAGGACCGACACCGGGTCCGCCTCCTCCATGAGGAGATGCAAATGTTTTATGTAAATTCAGGTGGCATACATCGGCACCGATAACTCCCGGATTCGTTAACCCTACCTGGGCATTCATATTGGCTCCATCCATATAAACCTGTGCTCCACAGGCATGGATAATGTCACACATTTCTTTAATATCCGGTTCAAATATACCATGTGTAGAAGGGTGGGTTATCATGGCAGCAGCCAGATTCTCTTTATTAGCTTCTGCTTTTTCCCGGAAATCAGTTAAATCAATATTTCCGTTTTCATCGCATTTAACTGTTACTGTTTTATAACCACACTGAATAGCACTGGCAGGATTTGACCCATGGGCTGAAGCCGGTAACAAAACAATGTTTCGATGACCTTCTCCTTTATTTTCCAGATAAGTACGGATTACACGTAGTCCGGCATACTCTCCGGCAGCTCCGGAATTAGGCTGTAAACTTACCTCTTTTAATCCGGTAATTTCACCCAGATAAGAGGATAAATTTTCGATTAATTCGATATATCCTTCTACTTGCTCTTCCGGTGCATAGGGATGTATATTCTGAAATTCCGGACGACTCAATGGGAATAGTTCTGACGCTGCATTTAACTTCATCGTACAGGACCCCAGAGATATCATAGAATGGGCCAATGAAATATCTTTTCTCCCCAGCCGGGTGATGTAACGCATCAATTCGGTTTCGGTATGATATTTTTGGAACACTTCTATCTGCAGAAATTCGGAAGTACGGATAAAAAGAGAGTCAATATATCTTTTTTCCGGAATGGCTTCTTCCAGCATATAATCTTTTCCGGCTGCTCCGGCAAAAATATAAAGCAGAACTCCAATGTCCGTTAGTTGGGTTGTTTCATCCACACTAATACCTATTTCTCCACCATCAAAATAGCGGAGATTTACTTTGCATTCCAGTGCAATTTCCCGTAAGGCATTTACTGAAATCTGTTCTGGTACACGAATATATAATGTATCAAAGAAATTCTTATTAAGTTGTTTATATCCCAGCTTTTCTAATTCAACGGCAAGAAAACCTGCTGTTGAATGGATCCGGTTTGCTATATTTTTTAGACCTTCTGCTCCGTGGTATACAGCATAGAATCCAACCATACTGGCCAGTAAAGCCTGTGCCGTACATATATTGGATGTTGCTTTTTCACGTTTAATATGTTGCTCACGGGTTTGCAGAGCTAACCGGTAAGCTGTGTGTCCATAGGTATCTTTTGAGATTCCAATGATACGACCGGGAATATGGCGTTTATATTTATCTTTGGCAGCCAGATAACCGGCTGAAGGACCTCCGTAGAACATAGGGGTCCCGAATCGTTGTGTACTACCGAATACAACATCAGCACCCCATTCCCCGGGAGGAGTCAGGAGTACAAGACTCATAATATCAGCTCCTACAGCTACACGTATTTCTTTTTCGTTTGCTGATTTAACAAATTCACGGTAATCTTCTACTGAGCCTTTTTCATTAGGATATTGTACAATTGCACCAAACATTTCTTCTGTAAAGGAAATAGCCCGGTAGTCTCCTGTCACGATTTGGATACCCTGAGGAGACATTCGGGTGTGCAAGACAGCCATTGTTGACGGGAATATATTTTCATCCACAAAAAGAACATTGGCTCCGGCTTTCACTTGTGTACGGTTGCGGGAGTTATATAACATGGTTGCAGCTTCGGCTGCTGCAGTAGCTTCATCCAGCAGCGAACTGTTGGTAAGTGGTAAAGCTGTTAGTTCACAAATAACTGTCTGATAATTCATCAGAGCTTCCAAGCGGCCCTGAGAGACTTCAGCCTGGTAGGGTGTATAAGATGTATACCAAACCGGATTTTCCAATACATTACGTTGAATAGGTGCCGGACAAATTGTATCATACCATCCCATTCCTATATACGATGTAAATATTTCGTTTTTAGAGGCGAGTTCATTCATATGTTCTGCAAACTCTCTTTCTGTCATGGGTTCCGGTAGGTCTAATGGTTCCTTTAACCGGATGTTGGCAGGTATCGTTTGGGTAATCAATTCGTCTATCGAAGAAACTCCTACTGTTTCTAACATGTAGGGCGATTCCTCCGTAGTAATTCCTACGTGGCGGTTTGTAAAGTTATTTGTGTCCATAGTTTCATGATATTAAAAAAGAATGTATTATAAAAAAGGATTATTCAAAAGTTCGTCAATAATACGTGTTTCAGGGCCATGGCCCGGATATACGATGGTTCCATCGGGCAGAGATAATAATTTATCTTTTATGGCTGCTATCAGAACCTCTGTATTACCACCCCATAAATCGGTACGTCCGATACTATTATTGAAAAGCGTATCTCCCACAATCACAAAAGCATCCGGCTCACTGTAAAAACAAAGGCTGCCGGGAGAATGCCCCGGAACTAAAAGTGTTTTGAGTTCAGAGTTTCCAAAACGAATACTCTCATTCCCTACCAGATATTTCTCTACTTTTACCTTTTCGATAGTAATTGGTAAACCAGATAATTGTGCCTGTTTTTGAGGAGAAGGTAATTGTTCAACTTCTGTGCGGTGCGCTTCCGGAGAAAGTCCATACGTATGGTATATGAATGCATTCCCTAAAATATGATCCATATGCATATGAGTGCATAGCAACCGTTTAATTGTCAGGTTGTTGTTGGTGATAAAGTTGCTTATCTCTGCTTCTTCTTCAGACCTTGAACAACCGCAATCAATGATGACGGCTTCCCCTGTATCATCGTACAACAGGAATGTATTTACTGAAAAGTAATTGAATTCGAAAGGTTTGACTGTAATCATAATGGTACGTACACTACTTTTTTAGTTTCAAAATAATCTTCTTTAAAATAATCTTTCAGGTCGAGTATTACAGCTTTATTTTTGAAAGGTAAAATTTCATGCTGTAATTCTCCTCCTTTTAAACAGATTAAACCGTTAGGAAGGGCACTTTGTTGTTTTTTAAGGATGTTTTTCTTTACTATTTTAACTAAATCGGCTAATGGCATAACTGCCCGGCTGACAACAAAATCAAACAATCCTTTTTCTTCTTCTCCGCGACAATGGCGGAATGTTATACTCTGTAATCCTATAACGTCTGCTACTGCCTGGCCTACTTTTATTTTTTTTCCGATACTATCTACCAGATGAAATTGTGTTTCCGGAAAAAGAATCGCCAGTGGTATACCCGGGAATCCTCCTCCTGTCCCTATATCCATCACGGAGGTACCGGGCTTCAAAGTTAGCATTTTAGCGATTCCCAATGAATGTAATATATGATGTAAATAGAGGTTTTCGATATCTTTCCTGGATATTACATTGATTTTTGAATTCCAGTCGGCATACAATTCATAGAGTGCCTTGAATTGTTCTTTTTGTTTTTCTGAAAGGGCTGGAAAATAGGAGAAGAGAATTGACAGTTGACTGTTAACAATTGACAATTCCTCCGGCATATTAGTAGTATTTGTATCGTTCATCTTTATACGGTTTAGAGTCTTATTTACTGATAATTATCAATTAAAAAGATGGGAAACCGGACTCTCCGGTAACAGTAAGTGTCTTATTTCCTGGAAAGGAAGATGAATACTGGTGATACCTACTACATACGCTGCGATTTCATACTCATTAAAATCATAGGTAATACCCGAACTATCTACCAGAAAGTTATTATTAGGATAAATTTCATCAATACTGAAGTAACCTATGTCTTCCAGCTCTTTAGGATCTTTTAATTCATTTGCTTCCGTAATATGTTTAATGAGGATTGCTGCCAGGCGTTCCTGGTAGCCCTCTATAAAAATATCCTCTTCTGTAACAGGATTACCGGTTGCTAAATCCAACACCCGGTTTTTAAGTTGGTGTGAACCATGAGCACCGCCAGTAAAGCTTTCACGGTAAGAGGAGTAACTCAGGATATTGTTCCGGTTGTAATAAATCTCATTGTAACGTAACTCTGTATAATTATACCAGGTTTCTACCGGGGCATCCTGATTTTGTGCTATATCTTCCCGGAAAGGTTCTTCCAGGCTTTTATATTCTTTCAGATATTCATCTGTAAATTTATCGAATGTTTCTTCTGGCGTTAATCCTTCAAAATGTTCATTAAACATCGAATTGATAAAGTCTTTGCGAATTGCTTCCAATAACTCCGGAGATGTAGACTTTTTGGGATAGACAAAATTTACTTTTAATTCGCAATGAGGATTATCCGTATTGTTTAATAAATAATACTCTTTTTCAATCTGTATGGAGTCAAATGAAATATCGTTGACACGGCCGGTTTGTCCCTGTTTCTTATTATTACATCCTGTAATACAGAATGATAAAACAAAGACTACCATAATCCATCCATATATATGCTTATTCATACTCATTTTCTTTGATTTTATATATTGCAAATGTAACTGATAATCTCTTAATTTCCTAACCTTTTACAGTGGCTGCTTTTAGGGGAAACGGTTATATCTTCTCCATGCATTGGCGTTCTGCCGGTTCCTTGCTTTGGCTCTCTCTTTTGGAGAAAATAACTGCATTAATCCGTCATTAAATGAACGTCCACTGGGTCTGGCTGCGTTGGTACGGATTTCCCCCGGAACTATAAAGGCTTTGTAGACGGTGGGTAAAGGAATATTGAGTCCGTAGCGCATAAAGACTGCGGGAGGTATGGTTAACGGATCAACCATTTTTTCTGCGTCGTCAGGCTTAATAAATTCAGTGAAGTCTTTTGATACAGGGACTTCTGACGGAGCCAACATTAACTGGTCTTTTAGTTCCATAGTTTCCGTATTTAAAAGAGTGCCTTGTTCAATAGCATTTAGCACTTCCGGTTTTAGTTGTATCTTTTCTTTTCCTTCCAACATATCTTTTAGCCATATGGAATCTTTTTCTGTCCATTGAGCGGATGTACTTCCGCTTTTTACAAGGCAGAGACAAAGTAATATGGCATAACGTGTCCTCATTCCTGGGATAAGAGAAGATAGAGTTATTATAACGGATATGGAGTTAATCTTGTTTATAGAAATAATAGAATTAATTTGTTAAGAGTTAATCTGAAATTTGGGGCAAGGGACGGAGTTAAGTTA
>JAJBTP010000590.1 GCA_020860805.1 Tannerellaceae bacterium
TTTCTGTATTTGATTTTTTTTGTTTCGTTTAACCAATCCGATTATTATCTTTGCGTATAGCAGAGTAGCAATATGTACTAAAAATCTTATGAAACTTAAATACTGGATCTTATATCTATTTTTATATTTATGTTTTTCTGTTCAGGCTGAAACTGAATACTGTTTCAGAGTATATTTAAAAGATAAGGGAGAATCAGGTTATACACTTCATCACCCCGAAGCTTATCTCACACAGGCTGCCATCCAGCGAAGGATGAAAAGTAGTATTGATATTTCTGAGACAGATTTTCCTATATCAGCAGTCTACCTGGATTCTCTCAGAAATCTGGGTACGCGTCCTGTTACGCAAAGTAAATGGTTGTCTACAGTAGTGGTAGCTACTACGGATAGCATAGTGGTAGATCAGATCAGTAACCTTTCAATTGTAGATTCTGTTAAATGGATATGGAAAGGAAAACAAATGATGGCAAACACAATGGAACGTGATAGTTCCAGATTGTATGTAACCGAACAACCTACAGATAGCAAATACGGATATGCGAAAGAGCAAATTGAGATGCTGAACGGTATCCGGCTACATGAAAAGGGATATACAGGAAAAGGAGTTTCGGTCGCAGTTATTGATGCCGGATTTAGTAATGTAGATAGACTGGATATTTTTGATTCTCTCAATCTGAAAGGTACTTTTAATGCTGTAGTTCCGCAGGAAACTGTTTTTGATGGTGATGATCATGGTACGAAAGTTCTGGCCTGTATGGCAGCCAATATCCCGGGAGTAATGGTTGGTACGGCTCCCGGGGCGGATTACTGGTTAATCAAAAGTGAAGATAGCCGTTCCGAATTTCTTATTGAAGAAGATTACTGGGCGGCAGCGGTTGAGTTTGCCGACAGTGTAGGAGTCGATATAATAACCTCTTCGTTGGGATATTTCCATTTTGATAAAGAGGAAATGAACTATGACCACAATTCTTTGGACGGAAAAACAGCTTTTATTTCTCAGGCTGCTAAGCTGGCTTCGGAAAAAGGAATATTAGTTTTTTGTAGTGCCGGTAATGAAGGGAATAGTCACTGGGGAAAAATAACCTTTCCTTCAGATGCATCAGATATTGTAACAGTAGGAGCCATTACTTCTACAGGTAGTAAAAGTATGTTTAGTTCCACGGGCTTTACAGCCGATTACCGGGTCAAGCCTGATGTAGTTGCTTTAGGAACTGCCTGTACGGTTGTTGATCAGCGGGGAGCCATACGGTATGTGAATGGGACTTCTTTTTCGACACCGATCGTTGCGGGTATGGGTGCGTGTCTGTGGCAGGCCTTTCCTGAATTAACGAATTTACAGCTAACCGAAATTTTCAGAAAAGCATCTTCGCATGCTCATAGGCCCGATGCTGAACTGGGATATGGTGTACCGGATATGATGAAAGCATATGAGTTAGGTAATCAAATGAACTCAGGTATATGATGGAGGAGAAGAGAGAAGGACTTAGTCTGTTGGAATTAAATAGCCGGATTAAAAAGGTTATTCATGGTTCTTTGTCTGAAACCTATTGGGTACGTGCGGAGATGGCAGATGTACGTGTAAATATTTCTTCCGGACATTGCTATCTGGAACTTGTAGAAAAACATGCCATTACAGGACGAATCATGGCCCGTGCCCGTGCCAATATCTGGGCAAAAACATTTGCTTATATAAAACCTTATTTTGAAACGGAAACCGGAAGAGAGTTTTCATCCGGTTTGGAAGTTCTAATCAATGTAATGGTGGAATATCATGAAATATATGGTATAAGTTATACAGTAATAGATATCGATCCGACTTACACATTAGGCGAAATTGTGAAAAAAAGGATGGAAATTATTCGCTGGTTACAGGAAGATGGAATATTTACACTGAACCAGGAACTGATTTTTCCGGAATTACCAAACCGGATCGCTATCATTACATCTCCGACAGCAGCCGGTTACGAAGATTTTCTCACTCATTTGCATGGAAATAGTCGGGGATATGCTTTTCATACTAAGCTATTCCCGGCACTGATGCAGGGAGAAAAAGTAGAAGAATCTATTATTGAAGCGTTAGACAGAATTTATGAAAATCTGGAACTCTTTGACCTGGTCGTTATTATCCGGGGAGGAGGGGCAACGGTAGACCTGAATTGTTTTGATTCTTATCCTTTAGCTGCCAATTGTGCTCAATTTCCGCTTCCGGTATTAACTGGGATAGGTCATGAAAGAGATGATACGATTCTGGATTTAGTAGCCCATAAACGCTTAAAAACACCAACAGCAGTGGCTGAGTTTCTGATTCATTTTATGGATTCAGTAGCTTTTGAGATTACAGACCTCAAACAGGCCGTTCTGGAAAGCGCATCTGAAATCCTGGATACCGAACAAAAAAATATCCAGTTGATAGGTTCCCGGTTTCCGGGTATTACTTCCAACCGGATAGAAAGAGAACGTTCCGTTCTGGGATCGATCGCAAATCATTTACAGGTTGCCACGATTAATCTGATTGCCCGGAAAAAAGCAGAAGTTGTTTATGAGCAGACTCAGTTACGCCAGTCCACAGATAAAGTTATAACCCGCAATGAACAATATTTGGGTTTGACGGAGCAGTTTATAAAGATGGTTTCCCCTGAGTATATTTTAAAACAGGGTTATAGCCTTGTTATGAAAAAAGGAAAGATTATTAAACATGCATCTGATCTGAAATCCGGTGATGTTGTTTCTATTTGTTTTGATGATGGCAAGGTAAAAGGTAAAATAAATTAATATACAAAGTAAGATATGCCTAAGAGTAAAGAATCTTATCAGGAAGCAGTTGAAAAACTACGGCAGATTGTTGTAGATATTGAGAGTGGACAATTGGAGGTTGATATTTTATCAGAAAAGGTAAAAGAGGCTACCCGGTTGATTAAACTTTGTAAGGAAAAACTTTTCAAAGTAGATGAGGAAGTAAAAAAAGCATTGGACGAACTTGAATAATGAAGAAATACGTATTGATTGTTGCAGGAGGTAAGGGTTTGCGTATGGGAGGAGAACTTCCCAAACAGTTTATTCCTTTTCAGGGTAAACCGGTTTTAATGCATACCATCGAGGCTTTTTATCAATGGGATTCCACTGTTGAGATTATTCTTGTGTTACCTGTTAGCCATCAATCGTATTGGAATATGCTTTGTGAAGAATTACCGTTCTCTATACCGCACCGGATTGCGAATGGAGGTGAAACGCGTTTTCATTCTGTCCGGAATGGGCTGGAATATGTAACTGAACCAGGTTTGGTAGCCGTTCACGATGGGGTACGTCCTTTCGTAAATAGCCAGGTTATAAAAGATTGTTTTAAAGAAGCTTCCGTAAAAGGTGCAGCAATTCCGGTTATACCTATTATCGATTCTATACGAAAGAAAGAAAAAGGCAGGAGTTTTCCGGTAGACCGGGATAAATACTGTTGTGTACAGACTCCGCAGGTATTTACTACAGCTATCTTAAAGGAAGCTTATCTGCAATCTTACTCGTCTGCTTTTACGGATGATGCTTCTGTGGTAGAAGCTATGGGGGAAGAGATATTTTTAACAAAAGGAAACCGGGAAAATATAAAAATAACGACCCCTTTTGACTTATTAATAGCTGAGGCCTGGTTTGCCGGTAAAGAAAAAAAAGGATAATATGCTTGACCTGGATAAACGATCTATCATCTATTTGCCGGGGGTGGGACCTAAAAAAGCTGAGATTCTCCGGAAAGAAGCAAACATAGCTTCCTATGAGGATTTATTATATTATTTTCCTTATAAATATATTGACCGGAGCCGGTTTTATAAAGTCTCCGAAATCCAGGGTAATATGCCTTATATTCAGATAAAAGGGCGTTTTCTCTCTTTCGAAACATTAGGAGAGGGAAGAACCCGCCGGATGGTAGGACGTTTTACAGATGGAACAGGTATTATAGATTTAGTTTGGTTTAAAGGCTTGGCCTATGTAAAGGATAAATATAGTATCGGAAAAGAATATATCGTTTTTGGTAAACCGAATGAGTTTGGCCATACCTATAATATACCTCATCCGGATATAGACCCTTTAGAGAATCAGGAACAGGTCACCGGAGGTCTGGTACCCTTTTATCCCACCACTGAAAAGATGAAGAAATCTTTTCTTAATTCGCGTGCCATTCAGAATTATCAGTATACTTTATTAAATAGCCTTAACTGGGGTATTCAGGAAACATTGACTCCTGAAATTTTACATAAAACCGGAATGATATCCTTAAAAGAAGCTATCCGGCAAATTCATTTCCCCGAATCAGTCGATAAATTACGAAAAGCTCAGTTACGCTTGAAGTTTGACGAGTTGTTCTATATTCAATTAAATATTCTTCGTTCAGCAGCTTTCCGGAAAACAAAACTGAAAGGATTGGTCTTTCCTACGGTCGGAGACTTTTTTAATACCTTTTATAAAGATTACCTTCCGTTTGAGTTGACAAATGCACAAAAAAGAGTGATGAAAGAAATCCGGAAGGATATGGGAAGTGGCCGGCAGATGAATCGTTTGCTACAGGGAGATGTAGGAAGTGGCAAAACACTGGTCGCTTTACTGAGTATGCTGTTAGCTGTTGATAATAAATTCCAGGCCTGTATGATGGCTCCGACTGAAATTCTGGCTAACCAGCACTATGCTACCCTAATGAACTTTTTACAGGATATGGATGTAAAAGTGGCACTCCTGACAGGTTCTACCAAAAAGAAAGAGCGTAATGAACTGCTCCCGGCTATTGCTTCCGGAGAAATCAATATTGTAGTAGGAACCCATGCATTGATTGAAGAAACTGTTATTTTCCATTCATTAGGGCTGGCTATTATTGATGAACAGCACCGTTTTGGTGTAGAACAACGTTCCCGTTTATGGATGAAAAATCAATATGTCCCTCATGTATTGGTTATGACTGCAACTCCGATACCCCGTACATTAGCCATGACTCTATATGGAGATTTAGATGTTTCTGTGATTGATGAATTACCTCCCGGACGTAAGCCTATTCAAACCATGCACCGCTATGATAACCGTAAAGCTGAACTATATGATTTTCTGCGTAAAGAAATAAATGCCGGCAGGCAGGTGTATGTTGTTTATCCGTTAATAGAAGGTAGTGAAAAAGTGGATTATAAAAATCTGGAAGAAGGATTTGAATTATTTAAGGAAATATTTCCGGAGTATAAAGTTTGTATGGTCCATGGAAAAATGAAAGCTGCTGATAAAGATGCAGAGATGCAGAAATTCATTTCCGGAGAAGCTCAGATATTGATGGCAACTACCGTAATAGAAGTGGGAGTAAATGTACCGAATGCAACTGTAATGGTTATAGAAAGTGCAGAGCGTTTTGGCTTATCACAACTTCACCAGTTAAGAGGACGTGTAGGACGTGGAGGTGAGCAATCTTACTGTGTTCTTGTTTCTTCTTATAAACTGAGCAATGATACACGCAAAAGGTTGGAAATAATGGTCAATAGTAATGATGGTTTTGAAATAGCAGAAGCCGATTTACGTCTTAGAGGACACGGAGACCTTGAGGGAACCCAACAAAGTGGCATAGGACTGGATCTGAAAATTGCCAGTTTAAGTTCTGATGGCCAGATTTTGCAGTTTGCCAGGACTATAGGCCAGGAAATATTGGACAGAGATCCTGATTTAATAACCGGAATGAATCCTATTTTGAAAGAAAGACTTGCCAGACTGTTTTCCCGTAAGATAAATTGGAGATTAATAAGCTGATGTGTTGTAA
>JAJBTP010000058.1 GCA_020860805.1 Tannerellaceae bacterium
CCTTATGCATATCAGAACACTTTCCAGACTTATTGTAGTATTTTTTCTTATTTCCTGTAATGAGAAATACGACTATCCTTTTCAGAATCCAAATCTTCCCGTTGAACAGCGTGTAGAGGATTTATTAAGCCGTATGACTCTGGAAGAAAAGGTTGTACAAATGACAAATGTGACCCCGGCTATCGAGAGATTGGGCATACCTCCGTACGATTGGTGGAATGAAGCATTACATGGTGTGGCCCGTGCAGGAAAGGCAACCGTTTTCCCACAGTCAATCGGGCTGGCTGCTACGTTTGATACCGACGACGTACATGAAACTTTTTCAATGATTAGTGATGAAGCACGTGCAAAATACTACCGGTACCAGCAGGAACATGAATATGACCGGTATAAAGGATTAACTTTCTGGACTCCGAATATTAATATATTCCGTGACCCTCGCTGGGGACGTGGAATGGAAACCTACGGGGAAGACCCATTTTTGACAGCCCGTATGGGGGTAGCTGTTGTAAAAGGCCTGCAGGAAGGAGATGGCCCGGATTATTTTAAAACCCATGCCTGTGCAAAACATTATGCTGTACATAGTGGACCGGAATGGAATCGGCATGAATTTGATGTAAGCGTTTCTCAACGGGATATGTGGGAAACCTATCTGCCGGCTTTTGAAGTATTGGTAAAAGAAGGAAATGTGCAGGAAGTAATGTGTGGTTATAACCGGCTGAATGGTGAACCATGCTGTGCGAACGCTCACTTACTGATAGATATTTTACGGAATACATGGGATTATCAGGGACTGGTTGTATCAGATTGTGGGGCTATTGATGATTTCTGGGTAAGAGACCCTCGTACCCCACGTCATGAAACACACCCGGATAAAGTGACAGCTTCTGTGGATGCACTGTCTAAAGGTACCGATTTGGATTGTGGAAGTAACTATGGCTCTTTACTCACAGCTGTCAGAGAAGGACTTCTTTCGGAAGAACAGGTGGATATTTCTTTGCGTCGTTTATTAAAGGGACGTTTTGAACTGGGTATGTTTGACCCCTTGGAACAGGTAAGCTATAATAAGATACCTTATTCTGTGGTTGAAAGTCCGGAACATGTGCAGAAAGCCATTGATATGGCTCGTAAAAGTATTGTATTGATGAAAAACAAAAACAATACCTTACCGCTTTCCAAAGAAATTAAAAAAATAGCAGTTGTCGGACCGAATGCAGCAGATTCTACTATGTTATGGGCTAATTATAATGGTTATCCTACCCATACCGTAACGATTCTGGAAGGTATCAGGAATAAAGTTCCCGGAGCTGAAATTGTGTACGAACAAGGATGTGGCCACGTGTATGATTTTGTTATTAATGATTTGGTCGATCATGTTTTATCACCCTTGGGACAGGGTTTTGAAGCCGAGTTTTTCAATAATCCGGATTTTGAAGGAACTCCGGTATATGCAGGGAATGTAAAAGAGATTCATTATACAACCGGAGGAAATACACAATTTGCCCCGAATGTAAACCTGACAAATTTCTCTGCCCGTTTCAAAGGTGTTTTCGAAGCTCCGTTGCAGGGAGCTATCGAATTTGAACTATCGGGAAATGATGGGTTCCGTCTTTTTATCGATGGTGAAAAAGTAGCCGAAATGTGGGAAAGCGAATATACTAACGAAAGACGGTATACTTTGCAGGCGGAAAAAGGAAAAAAATACGACCTGGTAATTGAATATATGCAACGCACCGGTAGTGCAGACCTGAACTTCCTGGTGGGGGTAAAAGAACCGGTTGACTTTAAAGGTACTGCTAATAAAGTAAAAGACGCAGATGTTATTATCTATGTGGGAGGTATTTCTTCACGTCTGGAAGGCGAAGAGTTACCAATGTTTGCAGAAGGATTTAAGAAAGGTGACCGTACTTCTATTGAAATCCCAAAAGTACAACGGGAAATGGTGAAAGCATTAAAAGCAACAGGAAAGCCGGTCGTGTATGTATTATGTACAGGTAGTGCTATTGGTCTGGAATGGGAAGAACAAAATCTGGATGCTATTCTGAATGCATGGTATGGAGGACAGGAGGCAGGAACAGCAGTAGCGGATGTACTGTTTGGTGATTATAATCCGGCAGGACGTCTACCGGTAACTTTCTACCGTTCGGATGCACAACTTCCGGATTACGAAGATTACACGATGAAAGGACGTACTTACCGTTATATGACAGAAAAGCCTCTTTACCCGTTTGGGTATGGTTTAAGTTATACCACTTTCAACTATGGAGATGCTCAGCTGTCTAAAACAACTATTCGTCCGGATGAACCGGTTACTTTAAAAGTAAATGTGCAGAATACCGGAAGTCTGGCAGGAGATGAAGTTGTACAGGTATATGTAAAAGAACTGCATAGACCGGAAGCGCCTGTAAAATCATTAAAAGGATTCAAACGAATACATATTCCTGCTGGTGAGACAGCAACTACTGAGATCATATTAGCTGCAAATGCTTTTGAATCATACAATGAATCAACTCAAACCATGGTCGTAAAACCAGGAAAATATCAGATTCTATATGGTGGCTCTTCAGATGATAATGCTCTGAAAGCCCTGGATATAATAATCGAATAAGATTTTTTATAAATAAAGAAAGGTTGTCCAAAAAGGACGAATAAAAGAATCAATAAGGAAACGCAGAAATAGGATATTTCATTTATCTGATAATTAGATTTTTGAAGTCTATTTCTGCGTTAATCTGTGCTTTCCGGGTAATCTGCGTGCTATTCCTATTTGATTTCAATCGTACCCAGTGTCAGGAATTCTTTTTCTTTGGAGAGTCTGAAAATGAGTGATTCTTTCTTTTCTTCAGTCTGTGAATAGCGGGTGTAGATATCCATATAAATCATGACCGGTTCTTTTAGTGTTTGTTCATGGCTACCGAAATAGTCGGCGTGGATAGTATAGGTTCCTTTGATAGCCTGTTTTAACATAAACTCTTCCGGTCCGAATCCCTGTGTGAAATCCCGTGACATAGTACCCCGTATGCGGGTAGAACGGTTAGAATACTTACAAGTTTCTCCCAGGGGGTCAGTAACCCATAAATCAATATCTGTATTGTCGGTACTCCATCCTACCACTATCCGGATATCAACCGGTAAATTTTCCAATAAGCGGGAATCTATATGGCTTATTTTTACTTTTTTCTTTTTCTGTTCAGCCCACATAATTATTTCATTCATTTCTGTAACAGCAATTACTTCTATTTCCGGGAAACGGTCGTCCCAGGGTTGCAGAGTAATATCATATAACAGATCAACAGCCCGTTGGTATTCAGCATGTTGCTTATAAGCATGTGTCAAATCACGGAGAGACTGTGCTTCTTCGGGACGCAATTCCTTAACCCGTTCGAAGATAAAGATAGCCGGTTCCGTATAATTCCACTGCAACAGATAGTATCCTAATCCACGAAGTAATTTATGATTTTCCAGTTCCAGTTCTGCCAGGTTGGAAAGAATCAGAAAAGCTTCGCCCTTTAATCCTTTTTGCCGGAAGAGTGTGGCAACATCTGTATAGAAAGCAGGATTATCCCTGTGCCCCTTTCTCAGCTCCAGGTAAGTAGAGTAATAGTTACTGACAGCAATTGTATTGAAAACCTTTATATATTTTTCCTGTTGCAATTTTTCTTCCAACCGGATAGTAGAAATAAAATCAGGAGAAGGATATAAATGAGTGAACGTGGGAGTGGAATCTGTAGGTTTTCTTTCCGGTTCCTCTTCATACATTTCAGTACTCATGGAACTGTAATCAGCTGTATACTCTTCCACAACAGCCAGCATCTCCATAACTACCGGTTCGTCATTCTGGATATTTATTATTTCGTCGGAAACCTGGGGAATAAAAGATTGAGTAGGAGGCGGTACAGTTTTATTAGATACATTTTCCTGAATATCTGAATATTCAAACCATTCTTCAGTAGGCTTGAATAGAGAAGTATCATACGAGTGTTTAACTCCTTTCCACCACTTTTTACGTTCCTCGAATAACCTCACTACATATTCCGTATGTGCCTCTTTTTATTTGGCTTTATTTTTTTGTGTCTTCTCTTTTAGTCGTTGATACTCTTTCATTAATTCTTCGGGCGGTGTTATATGATATTTTACATAATCTTCTACGCGATCCAGAACGATCAATGAGGTCGTACGTGTTACTATATTATATTTTTTTGCTAAACGGGTAATCTCTTCTTCATTTGCTTTATAATCTATATCCAATGCTGCCAGCCAGGTTGTTGCCCAAAGCCGTTCAGCTATTCCACTCTCGCTACTTTGCTTTTCTGTATCTAATACAATAGAAAGGGTTTCTGTCGATTTTGCATCATAGCCAAATACCAGTTCAATTTTTGCCTGATGGGTCTTTAGTTTACCGGTAACTCCTATCCCTGAAGTAGGAGATATAGGAGTAGAAAGAAATGTCAGATCTGTAATTTCATGGGTATTATAATTCGCAGATAGTAACCGGTAAGGTTGATGAAGTAATTGAGTGGCAGCTTCTTCATAAGAAGTTTGGTTCAGGTTTATAGCTGTCCCTCCACTCTGGTTCGCCATATGTTTTAACAGTGCATTATCTGTACCTATGTCAGAAGAAATACAGTAAATTGGGGTAGAACCGGTTTGCGGAATGGATTCTCCGATAGTACTGATACCATCTGTAAAAAATAAAATTAATTCACTGTCTGACCGGTTTAAATCCAGTTTTCCTAATTGTGTTGCTCCATCATAAATAACATTCCGGAGCTGTTCTTTCAATTCTATCCAGTTTCCTTGTTGTACACTAAAGGTTTTAGTTGTAGTCCTGAGACAATTAACTAAATGTAATTGTATCCGGACATTATTTAATTCTTTAAAATACTTGTCAAGTAATTCTATTTCTTTGTTTCTGTTTTTATTTTCCATAGAGAGCGAACAATCCCAATAAATATCTATCTGTTTGGGAGTTTTCCGCAGACGTTTAGGACTTTTGGGCTTCAGATAGGAATAAAAAAGACTTCATTTTCTTTGCTTCCCTTTTCGATAAAAGTAAGAGATTCTTTTTCAAACGGAATGGCCAGCAGTAATTCTCCTTCCGGAATGAGAGAAGGTGACTGCCAGGTAAATGAATAGTCGGTGATTTCTTTACTGAAATGACAATCTTCATGAGGCGCCTGAATAATCCGGGGTTTGCTTTCCGGATGGAAGACGGAAGTAGTTAAAGAAAAATGTTCTAATGGATTTTTATATCCTAACGGCAAATGATAATAGAAATTACTGTTTTTTACCAGAAGAGGTTGTTCGTAACCAATAACAATTCGTCTTTCGCCGTTGGGAGGTCACGGATAGATACGTGCCCGGACGTTCTTTCCTTCT
Organism: Tannerellaceae bacterium; assembly: GCA_020860805.1. Lineage (GTDB taxonomy): Bacteria > Bacteroidota > Bacteroidia > Bacteroidales > Tannerellaceae > UBA4116. The sequence continues at coordinate 5,380 of JAJBTP010000058.1, forward strand.
GTTTGTTCTAAAAGAGCTGGGTCAATCTGTTGACGTATAACATCTTCAAATACTTTTCTGCCTTTCGCTTTTTCAACAGTAACTCCTTCCCGTAGTTTCCCATCAATATCCAGAGCGAAACGGGAAATTGTACAACCTTCCGGAAGAGGAAAATTAAACTCAACTTCCAGAATTCGATTATTAGTATTATGGAAAACTAATTCCCAGGTAGTAATAGAAACCGGACCGGCAATCTGAATGTCGGTTTTTACCTGAACTAACCGGATAGGAGTTTCATCCATATCCAGTTTTTTAACAAGGATAGTAGATTCAATAAAAGGAGTATTCATAAATGT
>JAJBTP010000168.1 GCA_020860805.1 Tannerellaceae bacterium
AAAAAGGATTGTAGGCTACTTCAAAAAGGTATCCATCCGGGTCGGCGAAGTATCCACTATATCCACCCCATGATGTTTTGCGAGTTTGACGATGCAGGAGCGGACTTGAAGTCCGTGCCTATAAAGCCAATAAAACCATACTGATAAAAAAGGCACAGATAAAATATCTGCGCCAGCTTATTGTTTTTATGACTTGTAATTATTGGGGTAAGAATCCATTTTTGTAATACTGATAACTCTCTTCTATTATTTCCGGGGTGTCTGCTTCTAAAGCGTATAGGATTTCACGGCAGAACTCTACCGGTGCTGTTCCGCTGGCGGTTACGATGCTGCCGTCTCTTACAGCCTGCTGGTTGATATAGTTTGCCTCTCCTGTGTATTTTTCTCCTGCATATTGTTTCAGGTAGTCCAAGCCGTTGCTTGTATGTTTTATGTTGTTGAGAAACCCGTGCATGCCGAGGGAAACGGAGGCATTGCATATTCCGGCAACCAGTTTATTTTCCTGAATGGCTTTTTCGACAAGTGGAACGATTTGCATGGCTTCGGGTGTGAACCAACCTGAACCCCCAACGAGTACTAACCCGGCGTATTCTTCGGGTAGGGTGTTTATGTCATAGTCGGGCAGGACTTTAAATCCACCGATAGACAGTACCGGTTCTTTGGTGACAGATAGGGTTCCGGTGGTATATAGGATGGGACGTCCGGGCTTCACTCCCGTATTCAGGCAGGTGGCAATATAAGCACCTTCCCAATCGGCAAACTCACTTAGGAGTACAAAAATTATCTCTTTCTTATCCATATTCTTTTTATTTATAAAATTAATTTAGTGAGGCACGGATGAATATCCGCGCCAGCTGTTTAAATATCCGCGCCAGCCATATACAAATATACAAATACTGTAGATTTTTACTTTGTCTCTTTCGCAATTTTTATCAACGAATCAACAGCAAGGGGCAGGTTCTTTTCCTGTGGCTTACCGATTATCCGGACGAAGAGAGGGGATAATAATCCTGTTATCTCAATCGTATGTGTAACGATGGTTCCGTCACTGACCGGGGTTACTTCATGGATAAAATCTACCCTGCACAAGGGTGATACAGTCCGGTTGGTGAAACTTCTTCCGGCCGTACACTCTATCATGCAGAATTTGGTTTTAGGTCCGCTTTTGGGTTTGATTATCCCTTTTGCACCCGTTTCAAATGCCCCGGAAAGAACGGATTTTACTATATCCGCATCCCAACGGCTCCAGTTTGACACATCCATCCATACGGTCCATATTTGCTGTACAGTTGCCGTACTCTTGCGGCTCACCGTTGTTTTCCATATACTCATAGTTCCGGCGTTTAACAGGTAAGAATTTATTTTACAGGGATACACAAATCGACTATACTGGTTGCATTTGGGTCTTCCATGTCGCAACAGGTTACATATAGTTCGTAATGGTCGCGCATGTCACATTCGTATCCTTGTTCGGTCACGGCGGTGTATGCTTTTTGCCATGCTTCGTAGTATTCCGGCATAGACAACTCCACCTGCATTACGAAATACTTTCCGCCGCTGATGGTGTACTCTTTCATTCCTTCGCCGGGCTGAATGCCAGAAAGATTTTCAATACATGCATCCGAACGCAATTTTTCAACCGGGGTATCCATCGGATTGTCATGGTAGATACCTGTCAGTTTAGGAGAATTCACCCAAAGGTTGTTTGCATCCGCCCATGCAGCCAACTTCTCAAAAGCGCCACCAATACCGGAATATTCGCCAACATGTGTAATGGCGATTGTTTGAATCGGCTCGAGATTCTTAATTTCTGTACTGTTAATCTTCATACATTTGTTTTTTTAATTGAACTATATGGCAAAGATAATCCCCTTGTTTGACAACAGTATGTCAGTAAGTTTTTTTATTTCAAGCTAATTACATATCATTCATAGATAACCCCCTCAACTCAACTTTATATTTAGCTAATTCCTTTTTTTATCGAATCAGCTTTTACCTGAAGTAAGTTTAAATCAATCTTTTTCGGATTGCGTTTTACTTCGGCTATAATAGCGGTTTTATCCAAATCGTTGAGGGCTATCAGGTCGATTTCATTCAGTCCTTTCGCATCCCAATAGCTACCAATACTGGTTATTCTCTCTTCCTCTGCCATTTTAGCCCGGAAGTATCTTTCCAGAATCAAACCGCTGTATTGTTCATAGTCTTTGTCTATAAATTCACGGAGTAATTCATATCTACCCATTTCTATGACCGATTGATTCGGAAAAATAAACCGGAACCAGAAACGGAGATAATTATCATTCAGATTCCAGCGGGTTTTCCGGCTTTCGGGTTTGGAGAACATAGGCTTGTTACGTGTGATTAATGAATATTCTTTCTCTAAATTGGCAAGATAAGCCCCTGTATTTTTACCGATAATGGAATCGACTTCGCTTTGGGTATTTTTTGCCCGAAGCTATTAATTGCAGGATAGAAAAATAGGTACCATACTCTTTGCCAAATTCGGAAATAAGGAGGTCTTTTCCCTCGCCAATAAAAGGTGAATCCGGACTTGTAACCATACTGAGCATCTTACTCTTTGTTACGGCTCCCGCTTCCATTAATAAATCAATGTATTTGGGTACTCCACCTGTGAGCATATAAAGGCAAAGCAAATCTTCCGGTGTATAGGTAGGATTATAATCGTTCAGAATCTCTTTTATCACACTTACGGCAAAAGGCTGTAACGTTATTTTTGAAGTAAGACGACCAAACAAAGGCTCTTTCCGGTTCTCAAAAATCTTCATCATCATCGAATAGATAGAACCCGAAGCAATAAAGTTGATTTTAGCCGCATCTTTATACTGGTTCCATAGATTCTGAATATCACTAAATATAGAGGAGTTGATAGTATCAAATTCCTGGAACTCGTCAATAATAAGCGTATAATGCTCTTTGGTAGCAAAAATCAACAATTGCTCAAAAAGGTCTTTGAACCGGGTAATAGTACCAAATATTTGTATTCCTAAAGCAGCCGCCGCATCTTTCTGGAACTGTTCACAAAGAAGTGTTTCACTTTTACGGGAAACAAACAGATACAGGTATTTCTGTCCCCTTACCGACTCCAGTAAAAGAGAAGTCTTACCAATACGGCGCCGGCCAACCATAACTGTAAAACAGGCATTTTTCTTTGATTGCTGCAACGTACGGCTAAGCAGTTCTAACTCATTTATTCTATTATAAAACTTCATCTTTAATTAATTTAACGCCCATTACATTAATGGTAATTACAAAATTAGAAAAAGATATTCAATCCATCCTAATTGAATGAATTATTTTAATTATAGAACAAAGAGAAAGAACAAAACACATCATCCGCTGTTTTTTAAGAAAAGAAAATACACCCTATGGAATATGATTTATCCGGCAAATGGTACATCCTTTATTCAAACTTTCCCATGTGGCTCAAAGGAAATAAAAAGAATCCGTCATTCTATTATGGTACACCTGAAAACGGACGTTTTTCCGATACAGTTGAATATGAGCAGAATGACACAATAAAAAAGATTCAAGGCACAGACTCCATACAAGGAACAAAGTTTATATGGCGTGGAAAAGGACTGTTGAGATTTGTCAAAAGTCAGTGGGAAATTCTTTATTTTAACCCGAAAGACGGCATAGCCATTATCCACTTCGACAAAACCCTCTTTACCCCTGAAGGATACGATGTAATTTCAAGAGAAAAAACAATCCATCCCACCATTGAAAAAGAACTATTCATTCAACTGTATAAGCTCGACATAAAAGATAAACTAATAAAAATTCAATAACATTCCATTTCACTCGTATTTCTTACTTTCCTCTATCAGTTCTTCACTACATTGTTCCGGAGCCAGAGGTGTAAAAAGTTCTATCAAATTATCTTCAGGGTCGCGCAGATGTACTACCCGCATACCCCAACCAGCCATATCGGTAGGTTCATTAATGAACTTCACACCCTTTGCTTTTAACGCTGAGTAAGTGTCGTCCATATTCTCTACCCTGAAGCCTACAAGTGATTTATCCCGGAATCCTACCGGCAATTCTTTATCCGTATTCCCAACAGAGGGCGCCATCCAGTCGGAAACAAAAAGAGCAAACCCTTCTATTCCGTCTGCTACCTTAAAACTGGCATATCCGCTGTTCTCATTACCCCATGCGGGTTCTAATCCCAGTTGTTCGGTGTAGAACTTAAAACAGGTAGCAAAATCCTTCACTAATAATCTTACATTACTAAATTTCATGGTTGTGGAGTTTTTATGGTTTTTATCAGCCGCCGCTGGCGCAAATATTTATCAGTGCCTTTTCTTTATTCTTTTATTTCAGAACCCAGCCACGTTACAAAATCTTCTATATGATATGCTTTCTCTTTTGTTGTTGGATTTTTTTTGAATAACCAACCAAACATCCCTCGAGAGCATATTCGCCTTTATTGAGTCCTAATAGTTTCAGGAACTTATCATTGTTTGATACTGTCCCGATGGCAGATATTAATTGGAAACCAAGCCCCAGACTGGTGGCTGTAAGCCACATATTTTCCAACGCATGGGCATGGATTGTTTTTCAACAGGGGGGAATCCTTTTTTTCAGCGATAATAATCAGGTAAGGCGCATTTTTTAATGAAGGTATTCCACTCTGTGAGAAACCTTTTAAGCGGTTTGCAAATACCCCCATTTTCTTTTTCATAAAGGGAAGGATAGTAATCAGAGTATGGATACGTTTGGAATTTTTTCTTATCTGTTGATGGATTATTTCAGTTGCCTGAGTCATTTCAGCCGTATTTTGCCTGAGAATAAAGATTTTCCTTATTTCTGTCAGAGGTATTCCTGTGGCTCCTCCGTAAGGTGCATAGACTCCTGATTCAACTATTTTCATAATCATATCCGTAGAAGGAATTTCACCGGAAAAACTTCGGGTAGATTTCCTTGACTTTATTGCTTGTTCTAATGTCATTTTGCAATCCTGCATCTTTTTTATTTTTTTAAAATCCGGGTAAATGTAGGGCTTTTCACTGACAACAGTATGTCAGTAAGATAAACTATTTACTAATTTAACAGAGAACGAAGCGCCGTCTGTCATACGTTATTATGAACGGTTTTTGCTGCTATTAATGGGATGAATGTATGGAAAGAGGTTATGATGTAGTGTATTTGTGTTGGAATTGAAAAATTAATTTTTACAGTAAATGTCCGGCTACGTGGTTGTTTGTGATATAGCGGATAAAATAAATATCATTTTCGGGGTGATAGGTGAAAAAGAAGTACCATGTAGTTCGTTTGTTTTTGGGATAACATACATACCAAAGGTCTTTTCCATATATCGAAAAGAAAATAGGAGCTTTGTGTTTTTGTTTGATATGGATAGTGGATTCCATTTCTTTAGTTAGAGAGTTAACATATTCAACTGCTGCTAATTCAAAACTGAAATAGTTTTCATAATGTAGAATATCAACCAAGTCTTTTAGATAGAGTCTTGCTACCTCGGAATAGATAATTTTCATTTTTCATTAAAAAGTGCATGTATATGTTTGCGCATATATTCTCTTAACTCATCACCTGCCATCGCATTTTTTAACTCTTCTTCTGTTAGTGGTGGTGAAAAAGTCATTTCCGTATCTTCCTGCTTACCATATTGGATGGCTGGCTCTCTATCCATATTCGTTTCGGGATT
>JAJBTP010000285.1 GCA_020860805.1 Tannerellaceae bacterium
GTTTATCTCTCACCGCACAGGAATTTATGTTACAGGGAAATATTAAAAGTAGTATGGGAGAACCTTTAGTCGGTGTTTCCGTAGTGCCTAAAGAAGGGGGTACACCTGTTATTTCTGATCTCGATGGAAACTTTTGGGTTTCCGCAAAGATTGGGGATGTGCTTCAGTTTTCATATGTTGGTTTTGCAACCAAAGAGGTCCGGGTCCGGAACTCTGCCATTTTATGGGTTATTATGGAAGATGAGGATAGTCTGGATACAAATGTGTATGCCGTAGGGTATTCAAACCGTAGGAAATCCGATGTAGCAAGTCCTATTGTAGGGATAACACCGGATGGTATAAACCAGGGTTGGAACACGACTGTTCAGGAAATGCTGATGGGCCGGATTGCCGGATTGAATGTAACTACGGATGGTGGTGCTCCTGGTACAGGTGCTGTTATGCGTATTCGTCAGGGAGCTTCTTTATCGGCCAATAGTGAACCCTTAATTGTAATAGATGGATTCCCTATAGATCATTCAGGAATTACAGGTTTAGCAAATCCTTTATCGATCATTAATCCGAATGATGTTAAATCTTTTACTATACTTAAAGATGTTACAGCTTCAGCGATTTATGGACAACGCGGAGCAAATGGGGTGATTCAGATTACAACTAAAAAAGGCAAAGTAGGGGAATAAACCCACTGTTTCTTATCATGGAAATATGTCTGTCAGTACCCTGGGTTCACGGAATAAAACAGATGTGATGACAGGTGATGAGTTTCGCCGGATGGCTACTAACAGATATCAGAATAATAGCGGGATTTTATCTCTGCTGGGAAAAGAAAATACAGATTGGCAAAAAGAAATTTACCGGCAGGCGGTTAGTACTGACCATCATGTAAGTGTTTCGGGAGGATTGGATTTTATGCCTTACCGTATTTCTATGGGTTATACTAATCAGAGTGGAATTCTGAAAGAGTCCGGTTTTGATAGATTTACAACAACTGTACAACTGAATCCAACGCTGTTTAATGACCACCTGAAGTTTACTATCCAGGCGAAATATATGCATGCAAAAACTTCATTTGCCGATCCACAGGCTATTAAATCATCCGTTTATATGGACCCAACACAACCTGTCTATAATCCGGATGGAACCTATTGGCAATGGATGCAGGATGGTGAAGTAAATCTATATGCAACTCCTAATCCGGTTTCTTTACTGGAACAATCAGATGAAAAAGGGCAGGTCAACAATTTCATGGGACAGATAGGTGCTGAATATCGCTTTCATTTTGCCCCTTCTTTGAAAATAGTGGCAAATATGGGAATTGACCAAAGTACCGGGAAACGTACATTTAACAGTGTATCCCCTTTTTACGGATATACCGGGGAGGAAGGGTCTTATTATTATGATGAAAAGTCTGAAAAGAAAAACTACCTTTTTAATGCTTATTTGCAATGGAATCATACCTACAGAAGGAACCGTCTGGAAATGATGGCCGGATATGAGTGGCAACATTTTGATGAAACAGATAAGCGTTCCGGACGCGATATAATATCCGGTACTTATCGTTATAGTAATATTTACCAGACAGCTTTGTTTGGCAGGGTTCATTATACGCATCGTAATAAATACATTGTTTCTCTGGAAGCACGCACCGGGCCAACTTACTCAGACATACATAAATGGGGTGATAATACATTCGGCGCTTTTACGTTGGGCTGGAAAATTAATGAAGAAGTTTTCCTGCGTAATTCCAGAACAGTGTCTAATTTGAAATTAAGAGGTTCGGTAGGTACAGCCGGACAAAACGATATGAATTCTTACCGGAACTTTCCGGTTCCTGTTTCGCAAAAGAGAACAGAGGCAGATAATAAATATTATTTCGGAGACCAGGGATATAGCCTTCTTTCACCTTCTTATAATCCGGTTAATTATTATAATAGCTACTATTATAATGGTTATTATTATCAATATGGAATAAATAATCCTATTCCTGAAAGAACATTTACTGTAAATGGAGGAATTGATTTTGGTTTCTGGAAAAACCGGCTGGCTGGTTCTGTAGATTATTATTACAGTACTACTTTTGATTTGTGGCCTAAATATCATAAAACCGGAAATTACTGGGATTTTAACCGGTATTATAACTATTATGGGTATGCTCCGGATTGGGAACGGATGGGATTTGATGTTTCTTTGGATGTTCAACCTATCCTAACTCAAAACTTTAGTTGGAATCTGGGTTTTAATTTCAATATAGCTTTTGCTGAACATGCCTATGATGATTGGTATAGTAATAACGGAACATCGGCACCTATTTCTATAGGAAATGGTGAATACATCCAGATTGCTGACGAGAGTCCTCATACATTTTATTTGTATAATTGGTATGATTCAGAAGGTGATTATAATTATCGTAGTTACTATGGAAAACGGGCAACTCCCCGGATGATTATGTCATTAAATACAACATTCCGTTATAAGCATTTTGATTTAAGTATGATGTTTAGAGCACATCAGAATACGAATATATATAGCGAAGTATTGGCCGATCAGATTTATAATGGATATATGGATGTTTGGAATCCAAACGGTTATTTTACGAACCGTACCGGTGAAGTTCTCCGGAAACAATCGTATTCAAACGAGCACTATTTATTGAATGAATTTGTGGAAAAAGGTTCTTTTGTAAGATGTGATTATATTACGTTGGGGTATACACTACCAGCCATAGCTTCTATTATTACAGGCGGACGGGTATATGCAACTGTACAAAATCCGTTTGTTATAACCAGGTATGAAGGCCGTGATCCGGAAGTGGGCTACATTACAGATTCCAGGACAGGCATGCGTAGTCCGGGTATAGATACAGGTAGTATGTATCCTCGTCCGGTATCTGTCGTATTGGGTTTAACACTTAATTTTTAATAGGCATAACAGTTTAAAGAAATGAAAACAATTAATATAGTATTCCGTCCGGTTATTTATGTAAGTGTGGTGGTTTTCCTGGGAATTTCATTTTCCTGTATGGATGATGTATATGAAAGTGAAAGTTCATTATGGGGATCACCGGGTCAAAATGAAGATTTTGATGAAGAAAGAGTATTTACTTCTATTTATGCGTCTCTGGCTTTAACCGGACAGGATGTATTAGGAGGAAATGATGGGAAGTGGGAAGGAATGGGAAATATAGATAATTATGCTTTTTTCAGCACATTATTTTTATTAAATGAATTGTCAACGGATGAAGCTATCTGTACATGGGACGACTATGCCTTTACCCGTTTAAACTTTAATGAGTGGTGGAATGATAACAGTGAACAGAATATAGCACTTAATTTTTTTAAGCGTCTGATGTATAACATCCATTTATGTAATCATTATCTGGAGAATATTGACGAATCCGGAAAGCTGGATGAACGGAAATTGGCGGAAGTATATTTCCTTCGTGCTTTAAACTATTATTATATGATGGATCTTTTTAATCCGGTACTTGAAATTTCAGGCACCTGGAATCATCCGTTTTTTTGTAATAGAACAGGACTTGTTGTATTGGAGCCAGTTTATGTATGAACCGACAACCGCTCCGTATGGACGGGCTGATCAGGCTGCTGCCTGGTTATTACTGGCTCGTTTATACCTGAATGCACCTGTTTATTATTACGGTAATTATTGGCATGAGGCTGAAAACTATGCCCGTAAGGTTATTGAATCAGGCTATCAGTTGGCTCCGGTATATGCTCATCTGTTTATGGCAGATAACGAAGGAAGCGCAGTAAATCAGGCTAACCGGGAAATAATTTTACCTATACGTCAGCATGGTAGTGATACACGCGGATGGGGTGGTTCTACTTTTCTTATTGCTGCGACACATGCATATGATATGCCGGATTGGGGAACTGCCGAAGTGTTAGGCGCTATTCGTGCCCGTACTTCTTTAATAAAGAAATTTTTTCCGGAAATAGGATATGATTGGAGTGAGGAAAACGATGAAATAGACTTTTCAGATGCTGGCGATGATAGGGCCTTGTTTCAATCGGAAGGAAGAAGCTTATATATTTATAATGTAAACGACTTCGTTCAGGGTTTTTCTGTAACCAAATGGAGTAATTTGCGTGCTGACGGTACAGCAGCACATAATACAACGTATGCGGATACAGATATTCCTTTTATGCGTCTGAGTGAAGCTTACCTTATTTTAGCAGAAGCATTGGCGATGCAGGGAAACCGGTACCAGGCAATACAAACAGTAAATGCACTGCGTAACAGGGCCAATGCACAGCCTTTGCGTTCGTATGATTTTAACACAAACGAAGAGCTGGCAATGGAAATTTTGAATGAACGTAGCCGTGAACTTTATTTTGAGGGCCATCGTCGTTCCGATCTCAGGCGTATGCGTACCATGGGCTATTATCATTATACCAGAGAGTATAACGGAGAATATACCTGGGATTGGAATGGTGGGGATATGTATGGAACCGGGTATTGGGAAATACGGACTTATAATCTGACCAATTATTCAGGTATGTATGATTTAATGTGGATTGGGTATTAAATGAAGAGGGTGCCTGTGTGGACACCCTCCGATTGTCGATAACTATTTATTTCTTTAACTCCTTAAAATAATTATTTTCCTACTAATTCTTTCAGTTTTTCCTGTAATTTCTCTCCTGTCAGGTTCCGGGCTATAATTACTCCGGACGGATCAATCAGAAAATTGGCTGGGATAGCACGAACACCATATAATTTAGCGGGTTCACTATCCCAGTATTTTATATCTGAAACCTGTGTCCAGGTCAGGCCATCTTTCTCAATGCCCTGTTTCCATGCATTTGCATCTTTATCCAGAGATACGGCAAATATATCGAAACCTTTTGTATGATATGTATTATAAGCTGTTACCAGATTTGGATTTTCACGGCGGCAGGGACCGCACCAAGAGGCCCAGAAATCCAGTAATACATACCCTTTACCGGTATAATCCGAAAAACGGATTGTTTCTCCTTCCGGACTAAAAGAGGTGAAATCCGGAGCTTTATTACCAACAGCTACTTTTTGAAGTGTTTTGATATGTTCTTCCAGTGCTTCCACATACGCCGTATGATGAAGAGAGGGATCCAGTTTGTGGAGTGCAGCTGTAATTTCATCTTCATCCATACGGTATGAATAGTCTCTGTAAAGAATATAGGCAGAAACAACAGAAGCCGGATTAGCAACGAGGAACGAATCTAAATTAAAGCTTTTCTTATTTGCTTTCTGATAGCTGACAAACAAATCCTGTGAAGGAGAACCGGTGGCAGTAAAACTGCGCTTATCAGCTGTGTCAATAATAACTTCTATTGGTTTATTTTCTAAAAAGAGGAAATAAGGACTGAACGCTTCATTCCGGTCTAATGTCAAACCATATAAATCCGGTTGTTCTATATTTCCTGTAAAGGTGAATCTACCGTTTTCAATTTTTGCAGAATCAATAATAAAAAACATTTTATTACGGAAGTTTTGCAGATAAATCGTTCCTGATTCCTGATTGATTGTCCCCTGAATAATAAATTCCGAATCTGTGGAACCGGAGGAACCGGAATTACAGGACACAGCTATTGCCAGAAACAATAAGCATATAAGTTCTTTTACTTTCATACGTTTATTCTTAAAATATATATTTGCCTACAAAGTACCAACTATTTTAAGCAACAAT
>JAJBTP010000376.1:0-4245 GCA_020860805.1 Tannerellaceae bacterium
TCTTTAAAAACTTATTATAGAAAGACAAAAAAGAAGTATATGGCAAATAATACAACCCATGTAACACCAAATTCCTCATTCGGTAGGACAAAGGGAGTTATCGCTTTTTTCGGAGCAAAGGAGTATGACCGGGAATCCTTTGACCGGGTAAATGAAACATACGGTTTTGAAATAAGATATTACAAAGGGCACCTAAGTATGCATAATGTGGTTCTGACTAAAGATGTGGACGCTGTATGTATATTTGTCAATTATATCGTCGGTAAAGATATAATTGACGAACTGGTGAAAAATAATGTAAAATTATTGGCTTTACGTTGTGCCGGATTTAATAATGTGGATTTGGAAGCAGCAAAAGGAAGACTTCCTGTGGTGCGTGTACCTGCTTATTCACCCTATGCGGTAGCTGAATATACGCTGGCTTTGATGTTATCCCTGAACCGTAAAATCCACCGTGCCTACTCCCGTACCCGTGATGCCAATTTCTCCCTGAATGGATTGATGGGGTTTGATATGTATGGGAAAACCGTAGGAATTATAGGGACCGGAAAGATTGCCAAAATACTGGTTCATATCCTTAGGGGGTTAGGGATGCAGGTTCTGGCGTATGATATTTATCCGGATGAAGAGTTTGCGGCCCCGTGAGCAAATCCGCTATACAACGCTGGACGAACTATACGGGAAGTCAGATATTATTTCCCTGCATTGCCCACTTACTGAGCAGACCCGTTATCTTATTAATAAAGAGTCTATTAATAAGATGAAAGACGGGGTTATGATTATCAATACCGGTAGAAGCCAGCTAATAAATACCAACGATTTAATCGAAGGTTTAAAAGATAAAAAAGTGGCGGCTGCCGGGTTGGATGTATATGAAGAAGGGGATTATTTCTATGAAGATATTTCCGATACCATTATTGATGATGATGTGTTGGCACGGTTGCTTTCTTTTAATAATGTCATCGTTACTTCGCATCAGGCCTTTTTTACTCAGGAGGCAATGCAGAATATTGCAGAAACAACGTTGCAGAATGTGACTGATTTTCTGGCCGACGGCTCGCTGGAAAATGAGGTAATCGTATAAAAGCAGACTTTAAAATCCTTAAATATATAGACTAATACCATGATTTGGAACGAAACGATTGAATGTATGAACCGCAAAGATATGCGGAAATTACAAAGTATACGCCTTAAAAAGGTGGTGGAACATGTGTACCATAATACCCCTTTTTACCGGAAGAAAATGCAGGAGATGGGAATTACCCCGGATGATATTGAATCTGTGGAAGATATCTCTAAATTACCTTTTACAACCAAGCAGGATTTGAGGGATAATTATCCTTTTGGTTTAATGGCTGTACCGATGTCGGAAGTTGTACGTTTGCATGCTTCGTCCGGAACCACAGGGAAACCAATCGTAGTTGGCTACACCCGTAAAGACCTTTCTTTGTGGAGTGAATCGGTAGCCCGTTGCCTATATGCGTATGGCTTATCAAAAGAAGATATTGTACAGGTATCATATGGCTATGGACTTTTTACCGGTGGCCTGGGGTTGCATGACGGCGTTCAGAAAATAGGAGGCACAGTGATTCCGATGAGTAGCGGAAATACGCAGAAACAGATTCAGCTGATGCACGACTTTGGCGCCAAAGCACTGGCCTGTACTCCTTCGTACGCTTTGTTTCTGGCGGAAACCATTAAAGACTCAGGTATTCCACGGGAAGAATTCCAGCTGAAAGTCGGTATTTTTGGAGCAGAACCCTGGACAGAAAATATGCGGAAAGAAATTGAAGAAGCCATGGGTATTAAAGCCTATGATATCTATGGTTTAACAGAAATAGCCGGTCCGGGCGTGGGTTGTGAATGTGAGTATCAGGACGGAACCCACCTTTGGGAAGACCATTTCCTACCGGAGATTATTGACCCGGAAACACTTGAACCCCTGCCGGCAGGTCAACAGGGAGAACTGGTATTTACTACTATTACAAAAGAGGGGATGCCGATGATACGGTACCGTACCCGTGATTTAACTTCTCTCAATTATGAAACCTGCTGTTGCGGGCGTACTGCTGTCCGGATGAGTCGTATTATGGGACGTAGTGATGATATGCTTATTATTCGTGGAGTAAATGTATTCCCGTCGCAGGTTGAATCCGTTATTCTGGAATTGCCTGAATTTGAACCTCATTATCTCATTTTCGTGGACAGGATTAATAATGTGGATGCCTTCCAGGTTCAGGTAGAAGTCAAACCGGAATTCTATTCGGATGAGATAACAAAAATACTGGATTTAAAGAAAAGAATAACCGACCGGTTACAAAGTGTGATAGGGCTTCAGCCGGATGTGAAAATTGTGGAACCGCGTAGTATTGAACGCAGTCTGGGAAAAGCTAAACGGGTGTTTGATAACCGGAAATTAGTTTAAACTAAAAATAGAATGCCATGTTAATTAAACAATTATCAATTTTTTTAGAGAATAAAAGAGGACGCTTTACGGAGGTTGCCCGTTTGTTGGGAAATGCCGGTATAAATATGTCGGCTTTTACAGTCGCAGAAAATTCTGATTTTGGAATTTTGAGGCTCATTGTTTCCGATACAGAGAAAGCGATTGCGGTGTTACGTGAACAACTGTATGCGGTAAGTGTTACAGAAGTAGTGTGCCTGCAATGTCCTAATCAGCCGGGAGCGTTGGCTAAGGCTATGGAGATAATTACAGATGCCGGTATATTTGTAGAGTATATGTATGCTTTTTCGCAGGGAGATACAGCACACGTAGTCATACGTCCGGATCAGCTGGAAAAATGTATTGAAGTACTGAAAGCAAATCAACTGACGCTTATTGCCGCCAGTGATTTATATAAATTGTAATATTTGTACTACTAATTAAGTATCAAGTATTAACTACTAAAAAATAAACTGTCAATATATTCGTTTATTAAAACAGAATACACTAAATTTGTACCCAATTTTAGTATGCATATGGCTAACGGCCTCATGCCCACATAATAATAATGTGAATGAAAAAGGTTGTATTTTTATTGATGATGATTGCAGTCTTATTTTCTTCCTGTGGAGAGTATAATAAGATTCTGAAGAGTACCGATTACGAGCTGAAGTATTCATATGCAAAGAAGTACTACAATGCAAAACAGTACTCCAAATCAGCTACTATCTTAGAGGAACTGGTACCTATCTTTCGGGGATTAGCCTATGCCGAAGAGTCACTTTACCTGTTGGCGCAGAGTTATTACGGACAGAAAGATTATGTGACAGCGTCACAATATTTTAAAACCTATTATCAAACGTATCCGAAGGGTGAGTATGAAGAACTGGCCCGTTTTTATTCAGGATATGGTTTGTACCTGGATTCTCCCGATCCCCGGCTGGACCAGACACAAACCTATGATGCTATCAGCCAGTTACAGTTGTATCTGGAGTACCATCCGCAAACCGAACGGGCGGAAAAGGCTCAGAATATCATGTTTGAATTACAGGAGAAACTGGCCTATAAGGAGTTGATGGCTATCCGTTTGTATTTTAACCTGGGTACCTATCTGGGTAATAATTATGAGTCTTCTGTGATTACTGCACAGAATGCGCTGAAAAATTATCCTTATTCACGCTATCGTGAAGATTATATCTTTTATATGCTTCGTTCACGGTATGAACTGGCGCAGGTAAGTGTGGAGGAAAAACTACAGCTGCGTTACAGAGAAATAGTCGATGAATATTATAACTATATCAACGAATATCCGGAAGGCAAATACGTAAAACAGGCACAACGCTACTTTGATTATGCCAACAACCGGATTACAGAAACGTATTTTTAAAAAGAGGAGTCAAGAAGTAAGGAGTTAAAATTAGCTTATTCTTAACTTCTAACGAACAAAGTGAGTGATAACTTCTTTGAATTCTTAACTTCTATCAGAATAAAAATTTATCAATTAAACGAAATATGGATTACAGAAAATCAAACACACCTACCAACACGGTAACCCGTGATATGATGAGACTTTCGGCAGATACAGGCAATGTATATGAAACTGCAATGATTATCGCTAAAAGAGCGAACCAAATCAGTGTGGAGATGAAACATGACCTGGAAAAGAAATTGCAGGAGTTTGCATCCTATAACGATAACCTGGAAGAAGTATTTGAAAACCGGGAGCAAATTGAAATTTCCCGTTACTATGAGAAACTTCCAAAAGCGACCTTAATTGCTGCGCAGGAATACGAAGAAGGGAA